>JAIEPJ010000314.1 GCA_019749835.1 Phreatobacter sp.
GAGCTTGGCGAGCTGCGACAGATCGATGGCCTCGATCAGGGCGCCGAAGACCTGGCTCTTGGTCTCGTAGAAGGAGGACGAGCGCTGGCGATCCTCAACCTGCGCCGCGACCGGCGCGATCGGTGGCGAGGCGATGGCGGCGCGCGGAGGCTCGGCCGCACGCACCGATGCAGGCGACGGAGCGCGCTCGAGCGTGCCCACGCCCGGAGGGGCTTGCCGTCCGATGCCAGATCCGGAATTGCCGCGCTTGCCGAACATGCTGCCTCAGATGATTGCGACCGACCCTCAGGCCTTCTTGCGGAACTGGGAGAGTTTCTCGAGGAGGGGCGACAGGGGGCCGAGAAGCCCGGGGCGCGCCCGCCTGGTGTCGTGACGACCGGTCAGCGCCAGGGCGAGATCGGTGAACTGCTGGGCGACCCGATGGCCGGGCTCCATTTCCGCGATCATCTGACCGTTGTTGGCGGCGGTGCCGAAGAGCTGCGGCTCGAAGGCGATCACGGCGATGGGCTCGGCTTCGAGAGCCTTGGCGAAGTCCGCCGGCTTGATCTCGGGGCGCTTGGCGAGGCCCGCCTGGTTGAGGATGTAGCGCGGCGGCGTGTCGTTCGGCCGCGAGGCGCGCAGGAGGTCCATCAGGTTCTTGGCGTTGCGCAGATTGGCGAGGTCCGGGGCCGCAACGACCAGGATGTCGTCGGCCTGGATGAGGCAGCGCCGGGTCCAGCCGGTCCAGGTATGCGGCAGGTCCATGACGATGGAGGGAACCGTCGCCTTGAGGATGTCGAAGAGCGGGTCGAAGGCCTCGGGGCCGAGATCGCTGACACGCTCGAGGGTCGCCGGCGCAGCGAGCAGGGACAATTTGTCCGAGCAGCGCGACAGCAGGCGGTCGATGAACGCGGTGTCGACACGGTCCGGCGAGAAGATCGCATCGGCGATGCCCTGAGGCGGGTCCTGGTTGAAGTCGAGGCCGCCGGTGCCGAAGGCGAGATCCATGTCGGCGATGCAGGTGTCGGTGCCGATGTCGCGCGAGATGGCCCAGGCGAGGTTGTGGGCGATGGTCGAGGCACCGACACCGCCCTTGGCGCCGATCACGGCGATGGTCCGCCCGACCGGCTTGGCGCCTTCGTTCGCATAGAGTCCCGACACGGTGCGGATGAGGTCGAGGACACCGGGAGCACCGATGATGTACTCGCTGACGCCGCGGGCCATCAGCTCGCGGTAGAGAACGATGTCGTTGACCTGGCCGACGACGATCACCTTGGTCGTGGCGTCGCAGACCTCGGCGAGTTCGTCGAGGTGACCGATGATCTCGCCCTTGCGGCCGAGTGTCTCAAGAATGACGACGTTGGGGGTCGGCGCCGAGCGATAGGCCTCGACTGCGCCCGGGGCGCCGCCCATCTGGACGCGAACATGGGCCTTGTCCATGCGCCGGTCCTCGGCCGCATCGGCGATGACGGACGCGAGTTCCGGTGTCTCGCAGAAGGCCTGCAGAGAGATGCGCGGAACTGCGGCGATCTGTTCGCCGCCGCCGTCCGCAATCTGGTTGGCTTCGTCTGTCACGGGCTCAGCCTCCGCCCCGCACCGCGCTCTTGATGTCAGTGAGCGGCTGGATGGGGGTATGAACGGTATGGGGCCCGGGTGCGTCGCCGCGGCGGTAGCGGCCGATGACCGTCTGGCGGCGGGCGGCATCGAGCCCGCCCTCGGCGCGCGGCTGCAGCAGGTCGTTGGGATTGGCGACGATGGCGGCCAGGTTGTGCTGGGTGGCGCAACCGTGGTTCCAGTTCGGCCGGTTCAGAGCACTGACATTGCCCGGACCGACGCCGAGGTCTTCCGGCCACTGTCCACACTGGGAGGTGACATAGGCGCCCTGCGGTCCGACGACGATCGGATGGCGCATCCGATAATCGTGCGGATAGGGGTCGTTCATCGTTGCGACCGATTTACAGCCGCCGAGCGCGAGCGCCAGCCCGACCAGGGTCAGCTTCGCAGTGGTGCCGAACGACATGGTCCTATCCCTCTTGATGTACGCGCGGTCAGTCACGGATGAACCCCACCGGTCCGTTGAAACGTCCACCTGCGGCCGGCGGCTGGCCGGAGCCGTAGATGCGGTTGAGACGGCCGATCAGGATGCCGGCCGGATCGGAGGCGTCCTGGAGATTGTCGTCGGGACGGGCGAGCTGGTTCGCCGAGGTCGGCCGCACGATATAGGGCGTGACCATGACGACGAGTTCGGTCTGGCCGCGCTGATAGTCGCGCGAGCGGAACAGGGCCCCGAGGACGGGCATGTTGAGCAGGCCCGGCGTGCCGGAGATGTTCTGGCGCGTCTGTTCCTGCAGCAGGCCGGCCATGACCATCGTGCCGCCGGACGGCAGTTCGATCGTGGTGTCGGCGCGGCGGGTGCGCAGGCCGCGGACGGTGACATTGGAGAGCTGCACGGTGAGCTGGTTGTCGATCTCGCTGACCTCGACGCCGACACGCAGGCTGATCCGGCCTTCCGACAGGACGACCGGCGTGAAGGCAAGGCCGATACCGAAGGGCTTGAACTCGATGGTCACGTTGCCGGTCAGGTCGCGGCCGGTCGGGACCGGAAACTCGCCACCGGCGAGGAACTTCGCCTGTTCGCCGGAAATGGCGGTCAGTGTCGGCTCGGCGAGGGTCCGCACGAGACCATGCTCCTCGAAGGCCTGGATGGTGCTGTTGAAGACGTTGTTGCCGACGCGGGTGCCGATGACCGCCGTATTGGACGGAGAGGTGCCGGTGGCATTGTAGCGGCCGGAGGTGAGCAGGCCGTAGACGAAGCCGCCGGCATTGCCAAGGTTGCCCGACGCGCCCGTCAGGGTGGAAGTCGGGTCGAAGGCGGCAAGGTTGACGCCGAGCTGCTTGATGGCGGTGCGCTGGACTTCCGAGACGGTGACCTTGAGGTGGACCTGGTCGCGACCACGGATGGAAATGGCGTTGACCACCTTCTTCTCGTCGCCGACCAGCTTGGTGGCGATGTCGATGGCCTGCTGTGCCTCGAGCGGCGTCATGACCTGGCCGGACACGACGACGGCATCGGCGACCGAGCGCACCTCGATGCCGGCATTGGGCAGCGCCGAACGCAGGGTCTGGCGCAGGCCGACCAGGTCACGGCCGACCTCGATGTCGTAGGAGGCGATCTGTCGCCCCTCGGCATCGAGGAAGAAGACATTGGTCTGGCCGACCGCGACGCCGATCAGGAAGGCGCGGCGGGCCGAGCGCACGACGGCATTGGCGATGGCCGGATTGGCGACGATGACGTCACGGGCGTCACGCGGCAGCTCGACGGGCAGCGACTTGCCGACACCGAGCGTGATGGTGTTGCTGGCGACCGGGCGCTGCTGGCGCTGCACCGTGCTCTGCTGCGCGGCCGCGGGAGGCACCGCGAGCGCCAGGACGGCAAGGGAGGCCAGCGTGAAAGCCAGGTGACGGCCGGACATCATCGTGCAGCGCAGCCGGGCGAACATGGGGGCCTCTTTCAGAACGGTGGTCGTGGGGCGGCGCTGCATCATCATTCCGGTCCCTGGCTGCCGACGACGGAGCGCACGCCGTGGCGGACGATGGCGATACGGCCCTCCTGGCCGAACAGCGCATCACCTGTGCCGGCGCCCTCGCCGGCCAGGTTGGAAACGGAGGCGTCGGCAAGACTGCGCAGCGACAGGGACAGGGTCCCGAGTTCGCGGGCGAGGGCGAGGGTCTCGGCCTGCGACGGGGTAAGTTCAAGTGTCGCCGTGCGACCGACGATCGTCTTCTCACCGCCCCGCTCCTCGACCGTCTGGTCGACGGCGAGAACCCGTACGTTGCGCAGGACGGTGGCGGTGGTGTGGGTGAGGCCCTCGGCCGTGGCGGCGGCGCTGCTGTTGCGGCGGGCGAGGATGACGTCGACGCGGTCGTTCGGCAGGATGAAGGCGCCGGCGCCGCGCGAGGGGTCGTCGATCGGGGCTGCGATGGCGCGCATGCCGGGGGTGAGGATCGCCGACATGAAACCGCGATTGCCCTTCACCAGCCGGGTGGGACGGATGGGCTCGCCGGGGACGAACGTTGTCCGCACGATGGAACCGATCACCTCGTCGAGGGCGGCGGCGCCGGTGTCGCCCGTGCGACGGACGACGAAGCTGCCGGTGCCGGCCTCTTCGGGCCAGCGGCGCCAGGTGACGTCGTTGGGCAGGATGATCTTGCCGAGCGGCAGGTCGGCATTGGCGACCAGGACCTCGACGGTCGGGATCTGCGGCGCGGGCGCAGCGGCCTGCTGCGGCGCCGGGACGGCCGTCTGGCGGCTCCCCATCATCATGGCCGCAAGACCGCCCGCTCCGAGCGCCACGGCGATGACCACGATCTGTGCAGGCTTCAAACGCATCCCACGAACCCTCGGCGCGACCAGGCGCAACTCGCCTCGTCTCAACCCGGATTCGATCAGGGAAAGGTCAACTTATGGTTAACTGCCGGTGAGCAAGTTGACTTAACGAACGATGACTTGCCCTAACGTCACCATTTTTTAGCGCAGGGCAGCAGTCATCCAGAAGCTGGAGGGGTAGAGCATGAGGCCCGCGGCGGCCAGGGCGATGCCATAGGGGATACCGGTCTTGGCATCGGTCATGCGGGCATACCAGCCCTCGCGCAGCAGGAAGGGGGGATGGAGCGGGACCCCGCGCAGGGCGAGGAGGCCGATGGTCAGGAGGCCCCCGAACAGCGACGCGTAGACCGCGTAATCCAGAAGCTGGGCCCAGCCGAGCCAGAGTGCCGTGGAGGCTGCGAGCTTGGCGTCGCCACCGCCCATCCAGCCCAGGGCGAAGCAGACGAAACAGATGCTGAGCACGAGGAAGCCGGCCGCCAGATGCATGCCGATGACCGGCCAGCTCATGCCGGTAAGGAAAGCCAGCACCAGGAACCCTGCCACCAGGATCAGCGACACGCGGTTCGAGATCGTCATGGTGAAAAGGTCACTGGCCGCGGCGAAGGCCATCATCGCCGGGAAGATGAGAAGAATGGCGAACTCGAACATGGCATCCCTTCCGGTCAGGTGATGGCCCGACGATAGGGCAGGCCCGGTTTCAGGACAGTGAATGAACGAGGCCGACAACGCCCGTCGTGATGGCAACGAGCAGGACGGCAATCACCCAGCGGAGATCGCGTCGCGTGTCCTCGCGCAGGATGCCGAAGGCAGTCCTGTCGAGGGCGGGGCGATGGTTCGACGCGCGCGGGGCGGCCTGTCCCGTCAAGACGTGCATGGATCGGGCTTTCGGAAAGACCGATGGCCCGCCGGGGGCGGGCCATCGCATGGGCGGCTGGACGCCGCGATCACTTCAGGTTGGTGTTGATGTTGGTGAAGGTCGTGTTGACCTTGCTGCCGAGGTTGTAGACGGCGGTGATGACGACGGCGGCGATGCCGGCAGCGATCAGGCCGTATTCGATGGCGGTGGCGCCCGAGTTGTCCTTGGCGAAACGGGCGAAGAGGTTCTTCATGGCTGACTCCTAGTTGTCCACGATGCGCCGAAAGAGCGCTGTTCGCCGGTCAATTTGCGATGATCGGTTCGAACTGACCGGACCTTATCGAGAAGCTCTTGCCCCTTCGTTAAGTCACAACTCGGATCGGGTTAATTCTACGGCAGAATACAACTCGGTTAAAAACATATTTAATTCGTGACTTATTTGATTTTCAGCAAACGAAAACGCCTGTCTATTGTAGTTAATTTTTTATTTGCTGACGAATTTACGTCGTCTGCTTTTTTCTTGTTGCTGTTCGCTGGCCGCGATGCCTTGCCGGAGTTCTGCCGTGCGGCGGAACCACAAAACAAGCCGGCCCTGCACACGGTGGTGCAGGGCCGGCGATGAGGCACGAAGACGCAGGGTGTGCGCTTCTTACTTCAGGTTGGTGTTGATGGCCTCGAACTTGGAGTTGACGTTGCTGCCGAGGTTGTAGACGGCGGTGATGACGACGGCGGCAATGCCGGCGGCGATCAGACCGTATTCGATGGCGGTGGCGCCGGAATTGTCCCGGGCGAAGCGTGCGAAGAGGTTCTTCATGGCTGACTCCTGTTTGTCCACGATGCGCCGTCTCGGGAGCGGCGCGGTCCGCCGGTCAAGTTGCTATGATCCGTTCGAACTGACTTCACGCTACCGAACAGCCCTTGCCGCATCGTTAAATCCATTTCGCGAAAATCTGAATTTTCGCAACGTATTGAATGTGGTTAAATGCTCATTTATCGGAAAAATAGAATCTATTTGTCGATAGGTATATGACGATGCTATGCACCATATACAGCCCTATTATTACGACATTCGGCAATCTTGGCCACCATATTCAAAATGAATATGGTGTTAATTGTCCCGCTTCGCTGATATTCCCTTTGGTAGTGCCTAAGGATTGTTTTTCTGCGGCGGGTCACCCAGGACAAATCCAGCAGCGATGACGCGCAACAGAACATGGAACAATTGTGCAGATGCCCGCGCCGCGAAGGCAATCGCCGGCCGGGTGGATGCCTTCACCGACCACCAGCGTCTTTGCCGCGGCTGGTGATGCGGCCGGACCACGCATTGCCGGCAACGGGGCGCGCCGTCTTCCCTCCGAAGCGGCGCGGTCCATCGCGACGGGACGCCGCCCGCCCCATTGGCAATTCATTCACCATTTCCTGTTTTTCTGCGGGAGCACATTGGACCGCCCCCGAACGAGAGCTTCGATGAAAACGATGGTCAGGCTCACCGACTCGATTTCGCTTTGCGCCCGCAGCGCCGTGATGGCGGCTGCCGCCCTGATGATGCTCATCCCCGCCGGGACTGCCCGGGCCGCCGAGACGCCGCTCGCCGGCGCCATCTCCGCGGATCTCGCCGGCGTCGTTGCCCAGGGCATGACCGTGACCATGGATCAGGCGCGCGTGATCCGTTTGCCGGCGAGTGTCTCGACCCTCGTCATCGGTAATCCGCTGATCGCCGACGCCTCCGTTCAGCGCGGCGGCCTGATGGTCCTGACCGGCAAGAGCGTCGGCTCGACCAATCTCATCGCCCTCGACGGGCGCGGCGAGCCGGTGTTGACCATTCAGATTCGCGTGCGCGTGCAGAACGACTCGGTCGTGCAGGTCTACCGCGGGGTCGACCGCGAGACCTATTCCTGCTCACCCACCTGCGAACGGACCATCGCGGTCGGAGATTCGAAGGCGTTCTTCGAGACGGCTCTCGGCAATGCGCGGACGCGGGACGGGGCGGCCTCGGCCGGGGGTGCCGCGCCGCGGTAAGGCCGGAAGGCGATTGGTCGCACCTTCGCGACAAAGTCAGTCGGTCCGGGCAAGGGTTCATCAACAGGTTTCCGCTAAGACAAGCTTCCGGGGACGTCCATTCGGCGTCCGGGACCCTTGGAGGTTTGGGCATGTCTGCTGCGTGGGAGAGCTCTCGGCGCGTCGGGTCGCGCTACTCCGGTTTTGGGGGGCTGCTGCGCGCCGTGATGACAAAACCGCGCATCGTGCGCCGCTTCCGGCGCGACAAGGACGGCGTCGCGGCGGTGGAATTCGCCCTCGTCGCCGGCCCGTTCCTCTTCCTGCTCTTCGCGATCATTGAACTGGCGATGGTGTTCTTCGCCGGCCAGGTGCTGGAGACAGCCACGGCCAGCGCCTCGCGCCTCATCATGACCGGCCAGGCCCAGACGCAGAACTTCAACCAGGCCAGTTTCAAGAACGAAATCTGCAACAAGACCAACGCGTTGATGAACTGCGCGGGCATTGCGGTTGACGTGCGCACCTACTCGAACTTCAGCAGTGCCAGCACGAGCCAGCCCGTCAGTGGCGGCGCGGTCAACTATGCCGGCATGACCTATGCCCAGGGCACCGGCGGCGACATCGTGGTGGTGCGGGCCGTCTATGAATGGCCTGTACTGATGCCGACCTTCGGCCTGACCGTGGGCAATCTCTCCAATGGCAAGCGCCTGCTGATGGCGACGGCCGCCTTCCGCAACGAGCCGTTCTGAGAGGAGCCGACATGAGTGCCGTCACGTCCCTCCGCCGAGCCCGCGCCATGACCCGGCGTACCGTTCAGGCCTTGAGGACCCTGCGCCGCGACAACCGGGGCGTCTCTGCCGTCGAGTTCGCGCTCGTGCTGCCGCTGATGGTGACCCTGTTCCTCGCCACCGTGGAGACCACCCAGGGCCTCCAGGCCGACCGGAAGGTCTCGCTCGCCTCCCGTGCCCTTTCCGATCTGGCGTCACAGGCGACCGCGATCTCGAACACGGACATGAGCAACATCATGGATGCGACGGCCGATATCATCGCCCCGTTCGCCGTCGCCAATGCGCAGATCGTCGTGACGGGTATCCAGACCGATATTCTCGGCGTGTCACGGGCCGTCTGGAGCGACGCACGCAACGCCTCGCGCTATACCTGCGGCCAGACGATGACCGTGCCGACAGAGCTGAAGCCGCTGATCGGCACCACCGGGTTCCTTGTCCTGGCAGAGGTGAAATACACCTATACGCCCACGGTGGCCTATCTCATCTCAGGCTCGATCGTGCTCTCGGACCGGCTCTATACCCGTCCGCGCATCGGTGAGTCGGTGAGCCGCACGCCGAGCCAGGGCGCCGGCTGCATCTGACCTACCAGGTTCCGACCTCGGGGACCGGCGGCGGCAAACCGAGCCGTGTCGCCATGGCGGCGGCGGCGGCAGCAGCGGTCGCAAAGGTCGCCTGAAGCAGGTAGCCGCCGGTTGGCGCCTCCCAGTCGAGCATCTCGCCGGCGACGAAGATGCCGGGCAGGCACGCAAGCTCGAACCCCTCTCCCAGCGCATCGAAACGCACCCCGCCCGCCGTCGAGATCGCCCGGTCGAGCGGGCGCACGCCCGTCACCGGCAGGACGACGTCCTTGATCAGGGCGGCGAGCGCCACAGGTGCGCGCGGCAGAGGACCGCCCGCCGCTTCGCGCAGCAGCGCCACCTGCTGGGCGCCGAGAGAGAGCGTCTTCCTGAGGACCGCGGAGAGCGAATCCTTCGGCCGGGCGCCGGCAAGCCGCCGGGCGATCGCAGCCCCGTCGAGGTCGGGCTTGAGGTCGAGGCAAAGCCTTGCCGAACCCTGCGTTGCGAGGCTCTCGCGGATGGCGGCCGACAAGGCGTAGATCGCCCCTCCTTCGAGCCCCTGCGCGGTGATCATCGCCTCGCCACGCGCGCTGCGGCCAGCGATGCGGATGGCGACAGACTTGAGCGGCTGACCGGCGAAGCGCCGCGCAAAATCCGCCGTCCAGCCCAACTCGACACCCATATTGGACGGGCGCAGGGCAGCGAGCGCAACGCCTTCCGCCTCGAGCAGCGTCGTCCAACCGCCATCGGACCCCATGCGCGGCCAGCTGGCGCCGCCGAGCGCCAGGAGGGCTGCATCGCAGGACACGTCGACCCGGCCCTCGGGCGCCTCGAAGGTGAGGGCGCCGTCTGCTGCAATCCCGACGAGGCGATGGCGCATCACCAGGCGGACGCCGAGGCCGGCGAGACGTGCGAGCCAGGCGCGCACCAGCGGCGAAGCCTTGAAGGCTTCCGGGAAGACGCGCCCGGAGGTGCCGACGAAGGTCGGCTCGCCCAGCCCGGCGGCCCAGGCGCGCAGGGCCGCCGGCGGAAAGGCGTCGAGCGCGGCGGAGAGATGCGGCGGCAAGGCCTCGTAGCGGGCGCGAAAGGCTTCGCGAGGCTCGGAATGGGTGAGGTTCAGGCCGCCGCGGCCGGCGAGGAGCAGCTTGCGGGCGGGTGACGGCATCCGGTCGTAGACCGTCACCGCAGCTCCCGCCGCCGCCAGACGTTCGGCCGCGAAGAGCCCAGCGGGACCCGCCCCGACGACGACGACAGCCGGCGGCCGGGTCATCCGCCGCAATGGGCCGCCACGGCCGCCCGCTGCGCGGCATCGAGACGCAGCCCGAGCTTGGAGCGGCGCCACAGCACGTCGTCGGCGGTCAGGGCCCATTCCTCGCGCTTAAGATAGGCGATCTCGGCTTCGGTCAGACCCGCGCCAAAATCGCGGCCGAGATCGGTCATCGCCGTCGCGCCCGCGAGAATGACCGCGGCCCGGCTGCCATAGGCCCCGGCGAGGCGGGCGGCGAGCTGGGGATCGAGGAAGGGATGGCTGCGCCGAAGGCTCTCCGCGAGGCCGGGCCCATCGGGGTCGATGTCGCCGCCGGGCAGCGCGGCCTCCGCCGTCCAGCCGATGCCCTCGCCCAGCGCCGGCAGGTCGGCGGCGAGCTCGTCGAGGGCGCTGATCGCGAGCCGGCGATACGTCGTGATCTTGCCGCCGAAAATGGAGAGGAGCGGCGGGACCGCGCCGCCGCCGTCCTTGTGAAGCACATAGTCGCGCGTCGCCTCCTGGGCGGCAGAGGCGCCATCGTCATAGAGCGGGCGGACGCCGGAATAGGTCCAGACGACGTCCGCGGGTGTCACCGGGTCGCGGAAATATTCGCTCGCGGCCGCACAGAGATAGGCGATCTCGGCCGGGCTGGCGGTCACCGCCGCGGGGTCGCCGACATAGTCCTGGTCGGTCGTGCCGATCAGGGTGAAATCGCGCTCATAGGGAATGGCGAAGACGATGCGGGCATCGGCGTTCTGGAAAATATAGGCCCGGTCGTGATCGAAGAGCTTCGGCACGACGATATGCGAGCCCTGGACCAGACGGACCCGCGCCGGGGTGGGTGCCTTCGCGACCCCCGTGAGGAAGGTCTCGACCCAGGGCCCGGCCGCATTGACGAGCGCCCTGGCTGCGACCGTTTCGGTGGCGCCGCTGATCCGATCTTCGAGCGTGACGTGCCAGAGGCCGCCTGCGCGCGTCGCGGCGACCGCCCGGGTGCGTGTTCGGATGACGGCGCCACGGTCGGCGGCGTCACGGGCGTTGAGCACGACAAGGCGCGAATCGTCGACGCGGCAGTCGGAATATTCGAAGGCCTTGCCATATCCGGCCTTCAGAGACTTGCCGGCGACGTCCGTCGCCAGGTCGAGCGTACGGGTCGCCCACAGACGCTTGCGGCCGCCGAGGTGGTCGTAGAGAAACAGGCCAAGGCGCAGCAACCAGGCCGGCCGCAGGCCCGCGTGATGGGGCAGAACGAAGCGCAGCGGCCGGATGATGTGCGGCGCGATGCCCCAGAGCACCTCGCGTTCGATCAGGGCCTCGCGCACCAGGCGAAACTCGTAGTGCTCGAGGTAACGCAAACCGCCATGGATCAGCTTGGTCGACCAGGACGAGGTGGCGCTGGCGAGATCGTCCTGCTCGACCAGCATGACGGAGACGCCGCGGCCGGCGGCATCGCGCGCGATGCCGGCTCCGTTGATGCCTCCGCCGACCACCAGAAGGTCGACCGTCGTCCCGGACATGCTATTCCCCAAGTGCCGCGTCAGCCCTCCGTCTGACGCCTTTTGGCTTCCGCCGCAAGGCTGCACGGTGGCACAGTGGACGCAATCCGGCAGCGGCCGAGCCGCGCCTTGCATGAGGAAACGCGCATGCCCTCCGATCGGCACCCGCCCGTGATCGTCGCGATCGACCAGGGCACCACATCCTCCCGTGCCATCGTCTTCAGCCAGCGGCTGGAGGTGGTCGCCATCGCCCAGCGGGAGTTCACCCAGCACTTTCCGGCCTCGGGCTGGGTCGAGCACGACCCCGAGGAAATCTGGTCCGGCGTGGTGGAGACGGCGCGCGAGGCCCTGGCGAAGGCGGGCGTGACCGCTGCGGATGTCGCCGGCATCGGCATCACCAACCAGCGGGAGACCGTCGTGGTCTGGGACCGGGCGACGGGGGAGCCGATCCATCGCGCCATCGTCTGGCAGGACCGGCGCACCTCGGCTGTTTGCGCCCGCCTGCGCGCGGAAGGCCACGAGGCGCTGGTGCAGGCCCGCTCCGGCCTCGTCATCGATCCCTATTTTTCCGGGACCAAGCTCGCCTGGATCCTCGACCATGTCCCCGGCGCGCGGGAGCGGGCGGAACGCGGCGAGCTCGCCTTCGGCACCATCGATTCCTTCCTGCTCTGGCGGCTGACCGGCGGCAAGGTTCACGCGACCGATGCGACCAATGCCGCGCGCACCATGCTGTTCGACATTCATCGCGGTGTCTGGGACGCCGATCTTTGCCGGCTTCTGGACGTACCGATGGCCCTCCTGCCGAGGGTGATGGACTGCGCCGCCGCCTTCGGCACGACGGAGCCGGGCCTGTTCGGCGGCGCCATCGCCATCGGCGGTATGGCCGGCGACCAGCAGGCAGCAACGGTGGGCCAGGCCTGTTTCGCACCGGGCATGATGAAATCCACCTACGGCACCGGCTGCTTCGCCCTGCTCAATACCGGTACCGAGGCCGTGGTCTCGCGCAACAAGCTGCTCACCACCATCGCCTATCAGCTCGACGGGCGGCGCACCTATGCGCTCGAGGGCTCCATCTTCGTCGCGGGGGCGGCGGTGCAATGGCTGCGGGACGGGCTGGGAATCGTCCGGATGGCCGGCGAGACGGGGGCGCTGGCCGCCGCCTCCGATCCGAACCAGGAGGTCATCCTGGTCCCCGCCTTCGTCGGCCTCGGCGCGCCCTATTGGGACGCCGATTGCCGCGGCGCCATCTTCGGCCTGACGCGGGCGACCGGCCCGAAGGAAATGGCGCGGGCGGCACTGGAAAGCGTCTGTTTCCAGACCGCCGACCTGCTGGGCGCCATGCAGGCGGACTGGCCGGGTGCGGGCGCCTCGGGCACCGTGCTGCGCGTCGACGGCGGCATGGTGGCCTCCGACTGGACCATGCAGCGCCTTGCCGATCTTCTCGATGCGCCGGTCGACCGACCGAAGGTACTGGAGACGACGGCGCTGGGCGCCGCCTATCTCGCCGGCCTGTCGCGGAGCGTCTGTCCACCGCCAGCCGACTTCGCCCGCAGCTGGGCACTGGAGCATCGCTTCACGCCCGCCATGGATGCGACGGTCCGCGAGGACAAGCTCGCCCGCTGGAAGGATGCCGTGGCGCGCACGTTGTCACGGCGGTGACAGACCACGCCGCGCCTCAGCTGAGATCGAAGGGCACCACCTTGCGCCGGTCGGTCGGCACACGGATCTCGCGGTCGATGGGCGGGACCGCCCGCTGGTGGCAATTGGTGCGCTCGCAGATCCGGCAGGAGACGCCGATCTTCGCGACATTGGCCTCGGCCTTCAGGTCGATCCCCTCGGAATAGACGATCTCGCCGGCATAGGAGATCTCGCAGCCGAGACCGAAGGCATAGCGCCTGACCGGCGCCCGCCAGTGCGCGGCGCCCTTGGTGACGGCGCGGGCGAGCGAGAGATAGCGCGTGCCGTCGGGCATCTCGGCGACCTGGACAAAGGTGCGCCCCGCCTGTTCGAAGGCCTCATGGACGTTCCACAGCGGGCAGGCGCCACCGAACCGCGCGAACTGGAAGCGCGTCGCGGAGTGGCGCTTGATGACGTTGCCGGCGCGATCGACCTTGACGAAATAGAAGGGGATGCCGCGCTGGCCGGCGCGCTGCAGCGTCGACAAGCGATGGCAGACCTGTTCGAGGCTCGCCCCGAACATGCGGCCAAGCCAGTCGAGATCGTGGCGCGTCTCCTTGGCGGCGGCGAGGAAGCGGCGATAGGGCAGCAGCAGCGCGCCGGCGAAGTAATTGGCGAGCGCGACGCGCCCGATATCCGCTGCGGCACGGGAGCGGAAACCCGATGCGGAGACGATCGCGGACATGGTCTCCGCCTGTTCCAGCCGGGCAATGCGGTTGGCCAGCAAAAAGGCCCGGGTGGAGGGGTCGAGCGAGCCGTCGAGGGCGACGACATTGGGCCCGGCCTCATAGCGCTCGAGGGTATCGTCCCCGAGACTGGCATTGGCGTCGACATTGAGCCCATGGCGGGCCGCGAGATAGCCGGCGAGCACCTGCAGGCGGTCGCTGGCGGCAGCCAGACCCAACCGCTCCGCGAGGTCCTCCGCGGCCCGGTCGAGATCATCGACATAATTGTCGACGTAGTGGAAATAGTCCCGCACTTCCTCATAGGGCAGAAGGGCGCCGGCCGTCTCAACCCCCGACGGCGGCAGGATCGGCGTGTCCCCGGCCGCCTGCAGACGCTCGCCGAGCCGCCGCGCCGTCTGGTGCATCCTCAGGAAGGCCCGCGCGAAGGCCGGACTGTCGGAAGCGACGCGCTTGAGATCCTGCAGGCTGGGGGCCGTATCGGCGAGAAGGGGGTCCGCGGCAGCCTCCCGCAGGTCGGTGACGAGGCGGTCGGTGTCGTCAGTGGCGAAGGTCGCGAGGTCGACGCCGAAGGTCTGGCCGAGCGCGACGAGGACACTCGCCGTCACCGGCCGCTGGTTGTTCTCGATCTGGTTGAGATAGCTGACCGACAGGCCGAGCCGCTGGGAGAAGGCGGTTTGCGTGAGGCGGGTCTCCTCGCGCAATCTGCGCAGGGCCGGACCGACGAAGACTTTCCGCGACATGAGCCCACCCGGGAGGACTGATCGTTCGGCTTAGCCTAAACCACATTGGCCATTAGGTGTAGATGCAAAAATTTTGCAATTTCGCAGCATGACATTTCGCATTTTGACACCGGCAAACCCGGTGCTAGCGTCTGTCCCAAGCAAGATCGGAACAACCGACGCGCCAGATGGCACTTGGAGGAACCGAACATGACTGCCGACAACTCCGTCCGCGAACCCCTGCCGTTCGCCGTGCGCCACGCCTTTCCCATCGTCGCCGAGACGGTCGAGGCGCTGGTCCGCGCCAGCCATCCCGGCGCCCTGGCGACTGATCCGGGCAAGGCAAGCCTCGTCATCGCCACCCTGGCCGATCTCGACGGTCTCGACCTCGCCGAGGGGACGCGCGTCGCCGTCCTCATCGACCACGCCGACCGGCGGCCGGTCCAGGAGGCCCGCGCCCGCGGCGCCGTGGCGGCCATTCCGCTGGATCTTCCCGCCGACCATCTGCGCGCCGCCCTGGCGAGCGTCCTGTCTGCCCGCTCGTGGTGGCCGGTCGTGACCGCCGTCGATCCCGACGGCGACCTGTCGTCGTCGCGCAAGCTCGACGCGCTGTCGGGCCAGCAGTTCAAGGTGCTCGACCTGATGAGCCGCGGCCGGCTCAACAAGCAGATCGCCTACGACCTCGGGATCTCCGAGGGGACGGTGAAGTCGCATGTCTCCTCGATCCTGAGGAAGCTCGGCGTCGAGCGCCGCACCCAGGCGATCGCCACCTTCATCACCGCCCACGAAGCCAGTGCGCGGATGCCGGTGCGGGGCGTGCCGGACGGCGCCGCCACCCATCTGTCGCGCGCCACCCACGCGGCGCGCTGAACCACTCCGCAGCATCCCTCATAGATTGCCGCACGCCGCTGCCCTAGGGTGGCGGCGTTCGCCCGTCTGAACCATCAGGGAATGCCATGTTCGCTGCGTCACCACGGGTCGCCCCTTCAAAGATCGCCGCCGCCGCGATCATCCTCGCCGCATCGACGGCCAGCCTCGCCGCCCAAGACTATGGTGGATGGTCGTGTCGCGACCTCTGGATGGAGCGCAACCAGATCTACAAGGACGCGGGCTATTGCTTCTCCACGCCGCGCGCCATCCGCACCTTCGGCAATGCCGGCTGCGTCTATGACCGCCAGGGTGACGTGCCGCTGTCGAACACCCAGCGCCGCATCATCCAGGCCATCATCCGGGCCGAACGGTTCAACGGCTGCTCAGACTGACGGCAGTGGCTGTCTCGCGGCGCACCGTCCTCGGCGCTGTGCTGGCGCCGGCCATCCTGCCGCGTCCCGCTGCTGCGGAAGTGGGCCTTGCCCGCCTCGTCGCCGCCTATCCGGACCATCTCGTCGGGCTGGACAGGGATGTCCTCGTCTGGACCGATGGCACGCGCATGGAAACCGGGGCGGGCCGCCCGGAGCGGCCGTTCGAGGTCATGCTGCGCGACGCGACCCTCGCCGACCAGATGCGCCAGACCTATCCGGCCGGCCCTCCGGTGGGGCCGCCGGGTCGGAACCACAGCCCTGGCCGGATCAGAAGCACCGCCTTCTTCGTCAAGATGTATGGCGACTGCCGAATGGGCGGCGCAGGGAGACGCCAGCGCACCGTCACCTGGATGCCGCAGACGCGGCCGCAGCCCCTACCGGTGACCATGGAGAACGATGTCGCGACGCGGCTGGAGCGCGTCATCGCCGAGCTTGAGCGCCTGCCCGACCGGCTGAAGGCCTATCTCGTGCCCTCGGCCGGCACGTTCAACTGCCGCACCGTGGCCGATACAGGCCTTCTGAGCATGCATGCCTATGCCGCGGCCATCGATCTCAATGTCGCCCATTCCGACTACTGGTCCTGGGCCCGGGCGCGCGGCGACATCCCCTATCGCAACCGCATTCCCTTCGCGATCGTCGAGGTCTTCGAGGCCCAGCGCTTCATCTGGGGCGGCAAATGGTATCATTACGACACCATGCATTTCGAATATCGGCCGGAACTGATCGGTTGAACTAGCGTTCCCAGGCCATCTTGCCGCCATAGGCCATCATGACGAGGCCGGTCCCCATGGCGAGAACCCGCCCGGTCGCCCCCGGCCGGCGGGCGAAGGGCAGGGTCCGAAGCGCCACGCCGAGAACGACATAGTAGAGCGTCGACATGGCGATCATCACGCCGACGCCGGCGAGGCCGATCGCCAGCGGCTGCTCGGCGAGGCGCGTCACGGCGAAGAGCGAGGAGACAAACACGAGGCTCTTCGGATTGCCGAGGGCGGTGGCGAGGCCGGTGAGGAAGGCCCGCCGGGGCGTCAGCATCGCCGCCGGCTCGCGCGCGGTTTGGGGCGCCGGTGCGAGGTTGCGGCGGATCAGCCCGAAGCCCATCCAGGCGAGGTAGAGCCCGCCGGCGACCTTCACCGCCATGGCGGCGGCGGGAAAGAGCTCGAACAGCCAGAACAGGCCGAAGAGCCCGGCGAGCCCCCACAGGAACGTGCCGAGGACGATGGCGGCCGCCACGGCGACGATGGACGCGGTCGGCGAGGACAGTCCCACCGCCATGAACAGGATCATGTTCGGGCCGGGAGTCAGGACGGCGACGAGCCAGAGGCCGGCGAGAACGAGAAGGGTGTCGGCGGGAGACATGATTCCGGATGGTCGGTCATCGTGTGACACACCCTATCCGTCATGGCCGGGCTTGTCCCGGCCATCCACGACTTGATCACAACGAGCAAAGGAGAAGTCGTGGATGCCCGGGACGACCCGGGGATGACGCAGCAAGCGGCCGAATACAAGCTCCTCAGCCCGTGATCCCGTCCATGCGGATCGGCAGGCCGGCCGCCTGCATGTGGCGCTTCACCTCACCGATGGTGAAAGTGCCGAAATGGAAGACCGAAGCGGCGAGAACGCCGGTGGCGCCGCCCTGCGCGACGCCGTCGACGAAATGATCGAGCGTGCCGACGCCGCCCGAGGCGATGACCGGCACCGGCACCGCATCGGCGACGGCGCGGGTGAGCGCGAGGTCGAAGCCGGACTTGGTCCCGTCACGGTCCATGGAGGTGAGGAGGATCTCGCCCGCCCCCAGACCCACGACCTCGCGGGCATAGGCGACGGCGTCGATGCCGGTGGGCTTGCGGCCGCCATGGGTGAAGATCTCCCAGCGGTCCGCTTCGCCCGCTGCCGACACCCGCTTGGCGTCGATGGCCACGACGATGCACTGGTTGCCGAACTTGTCGGCGGCGCGGCCGACGAAGGCGCGGTCGTTCACCGCCGCGGTGTTGATCGACACCTTGTCGGCGCCGGAGACGAGCAGCGCACGGATGTCCTCGACGGTGCGCACCCCGCCACCGACCGTCAGCGGCATGAAACAGGCTTCCGCCGTGCGCGTCACCACATCGAACATGGTGCGGCGGTCGTCCGAACTCGCGGTGATGTCGAGGAAGGTGAGCTCGTCGGCGCCGGCGGCATCATAGGCCTTGGCGGCCTCGACGGGGTCGCCTGCGTCGATCAGGTCGACGAACTGCACGCCCTTGACGACGCGGCCGTCCTTGACGTCGAGACAGGGGATGATGCGCACCTTGAAGGTCATGCGGCGCGCGCTCCGCGGATCAGGGAAATGGCTTCGGCGGGATCGAGCCGGCCGTCATAGAGCGCCTTGCCGGTGATGGCGCCTGCGAGCTTCGCCGCCCGCGGCGTGAGGAGCTGGCGCACGTCGTCGAGGGAGGCGAGGCCGCCGGAAGCGATGACGGGGATGGAGACGGCGTCGGCGAGCGCGATCGTGCCGTCCCAGTCGATGCCGGTCAGCATGCCGTCACGGGCGATGTTGGTGTAGACGATGGCGGCGACGCCGGCGTCCTCGAAGCGGCGGGCGAGGTCGTGGGCGGCGAGTGTCGAGGTCTCCGCCCAGCCCTCCACCGCGACCCAGCCGTCGCGCGCATCGATGCCGACGGCCACCTGTCCGGGAAAGGCCTTGGCGGCGGTCCTGACGAAGTCCGGATCGCGCACCGCAGCCGTACCGATGATGACGCGGGAGACGCCCTTGGCCAGCCAGCCCTCGACCGTCTTCATGTCGCGGATGCCGCCGCCGAGCTGGACCGGGAAGGCGGTCGCCGCGCGGATGGCCTCCACCGCCGCCGCATTGACCGGCTTGCCGGCAAAGGCGCCATCGAGATCGACGACGTGGAGATAGTCGAAGCCCTGGACCTCGAAGGCGCGGGCCTGGGCGGCGGGATCGTCGGCATAGATGGTGGCCTGGGCCATGTCGCCCTGGCGCAGGCGCACGCAGCGGCCGTCCTTCAGGTCGATGGCGGGAAAGAGCCTCATGATGCGGTCTCGGAAACGTGGCGCCGGTCCGGGCGGCAGCCGGCCTGACAGGAAGGGCGCTTCACCTCTCCCCGGCGGGGAGAGGTCGGCCGGAGCTGCAGCGACGGTCGGGTGAGGGGGTGAGAGCGAGCCACGGCCCCCTCTCCCGCCGCTGCGCACCGACCTCTCCCCGCCGGGGAGAGGTGAAGGACAGGTCGCGCCCGCCGGGTCGATGCGGTCACGGTCGCCACTCCAGGAAATTGCCGATGAGAGACAGGCCCAGCGTCTGGCTCTTCTCGGGATGGAACTGCGTGCCGACCATCGTGTCGCGGGCGATCATGGCCGTGACCCTGGAACCGTAATCGGCCTCGGCGAGAACCACGTCATCGGCCGTCGCGGTGAGGTGATAGGAATGGACGAAGTAGGCGTGGAGACCGTCCGGTCCTGTGGGAATGCCGGCGAGGACCGGGTGGTCGCGCGTCACGTTCAGCGTGTTCCAGCCCATATGCGGGATCTTCAGGGCGGGATCGGCCGGGCGGATCAGGTCGATGTCGCCCGGCACCCAGCCGAGACCGGCCGTCGTGTCCTTCTCCAGGCCACGGCCGGCCATGAGCTGCATGCCGACGCAGATGCCGAGGAAGGGGCGGCCACGGCCACGCACGGCTTCCGTCAGGGCCTCGATCATGCCGGGGACCCCGGCGAGGCCCGCCTTGCAGTCGGCAAAGGCGCCGACGCCAGGCAGGACGATGCGGTCGGCCCGGCGCACGCTGTCGGGGTCGGCGGTCACCAGAACCGGGACGTTGAGGCCACGCTCGCGGGCCATGCGCTCGCAGGCCTTCTGGGCCGAATGCAGGTTGCCCGAGCCGTAATCGACGATGGCGACGCTCACCGCCGGCCCCGCACGCTCGGATCGGCCTCCGGAAAGAGGCCGAGAACGGGCTGCGGGCCCATGGGGGCGGCGACCGCCGGCTGCGACGCCGCGAAGAGCGATTCCGGGCGGGCGGCGGGAACGGTTCCGCGCTCGGCGAAATAGCGCCGCTCGGCCTCGTCCTGCGATCCGGCGACGACCACCGCCACCTCGCGCCAGCCGCGGCGGCGCAGCGTCCAGCGCTTCAGGTTGGTTGCCTCGAGACCGATCAGCAGGCTGAGGGCGGTCGTGATCATCGTGCGCAGCAGCGGCGACAGACCGGCAAAGGACAGCGCCAGCAGCGTCAGGCCCAGCAGCGCGAGATAGGCCAGCGTCACCAGCCACATGCGCTGCAGCGGAAACCACGCCCAGGGAAACAGGAAGGCGAGCGGCGCGAAGGAATCCGGCACGAACTGGACGGCGTCGTCGCCGGTCCTACCCGGAGGGGGGAGATGGACGGTGTAGCTCGTCTGGCGCGCCATCAGAGCACTCCCTTGGTGGAGGGGATCTCGTTCGCCCGCCGGGCATCGATGGTGAAGGCGGCGCGCAGAGCGCGCGCGAGACCCTTGAAGCAGCTCTCGGCGACATGGTGGGCATTGTCGCCGTAGAGCGTCTCGACATGCAGGGTGATGCCGGCATTCATGGCGAAGGCCTGAAAGAACTCGCGCACCAGTTCGGTGTCGAAGGTGCCGATCTTGTGGCGGGTGAATGCGGTGCGAAAGACGAGGAAGGGCCGGCCGGAGACGTCGACGGCAACGCGGGTCAGCGTCTCGTCCATGGGCAGATGGACGTCGGCATAACGGGTGATGCCCTTCATGTCGCCGAGGGCCTGGCGCACCGCCTGTCCAAGAGCGATGCCGACGTCCTCCACCGTGTGGTGGTCGTCGATATGCAGGTCGCCCTTTGCGCGGATGGAGATGTCGATCATGCCATGACGCGCGATCTGGTCGAGCATGTGGTCGAAGAAGCCGACACCGGTCGCAACCTCGGCGCGGCCGGAGCCGTCGAGATCGACGGAGACGATGATGTCCGTCTCCTTGGTGGTGCGGGTGATCTGGCCTTTGCGCATGGCTTTCTCCGGCGGTTGGCCGGACTTCTAACAGCGGCGGCGGCGGTTTGAAAGGCGGAGCGGTCCGGCGGGCGCCGAAGCCCGCCTTGCGTCCTTCGCCAATCGGCCTACATCTGCAGCTTTCCGGAGGTTCCATGTCTTCGCAGAACGACGCCTTTCCCGGCTGGCACGCCACGACCATCTGCACCGTCCGCAAGGGCGGCAAGGTGGTGATCGGCGGCGACGGGCAGGTCAGCCTTGGCCAGACCGTCATCAAGGCCAATGCGCGCAAGGTGCGCCGGCTCGGCCGCGGCGACGTGATCAGCGGCTTCGCCGGCGCCACGGCCGACGCCTTCACCCTGTTCGAGCGGCTGGAGGCCAAGCTCGAGCAGTTCCCCGGCCAGCTCACCCGCGCCGCGGTCGAACTCGCCAAGGACTGGCGCACCGACCGCTACCTCCGGCGGCTCGAGGCGATGATGATCGTCGCCGACAAGGATGTGTCGCTGATCCTCACCGGCACCGGCGACGTGCTGGAGCCGGAAAACGGCGTCGCCGCCATCGGCTCCGGCGGCAATTACGCGCTCGCCGCCGCGCGGGCTCTCGCCGACACCGACCAGGACGCCGAGGCTATCGTCCGCAAGGCGATGAAAATCGCCGCGGAGATCTGCGTCTACACCAATGGCAACCTGGTGCTCGAGAGCATCGGCTGACGGCATCCGACCCGCGGCCGTTCCGACCACGCGATTTCGGTCCCCGCCACGTCATGACTTGCGACGCGCCGGCGGCTAGGCTTTCCCCATGACCATGACATCCTCTCCCTTCCAGCCGATCTCTGCGTCCTCCGGCTCGTCCTATCGCCCGAGCGGCCCGGCCGGCGGCTTCCCCTGGTGGCAGGCGCTGCCGCTGATCCTCATCCTCCTGGCGATCCAGGCCGGCGTGCTCTACGCCATGGGGCGCCTGCCAATCTGCGCCTGCGGCAGCATCAAGTTCTGGCACGGCATCGTCCTGAGTTCGGAGAACTCGCAGCATCTCGCCGACTGGTACACGTTCAGCCACGTGGTCCACGGCTTCCTGTTCTATTTCCTCGCCTGGCTGGTGCTGCCGCGAAGCTCGCTCTGGACCCGGCTTGTGCTCGCCGTCGCGATCGAGGGCGCCTGGGAGATCGCCGAGAACACGCCGATGATCATCGAGCGCTACCGGGCAACGACCATCTCGCTCGGGTATAACGGCGACACGATCGTCAATTCGATCGCCGACACGCTCGCCATGGTCGCCGGCTTCGGCATCGCCGCGCTGCTGCCGGCCTGGGCGACGCTCGGCCTCGCCATCGCGCTGGAAGTGGGCCTCGCAGCGGTGATCCGCGACAACCTCATCCTCAACATCATCATGCTGGTCCATCCGGTCGAGGCGATCCGGCTGTGGCAGCAAGGTGGCGGTTAGCGCCGGTCCTTGATCGGCGGGTGACAATCGCCATCTCTCCGCTCGTCCAAGCCCCTCAGTCCAAGGTCCAGATGACCGACTTTTCCCCCCGCGAAATCGTCTCCGAGCTTGATCGGCACATTATCGGCCAGAAGGACGCCAAGCGCGCCGTGGCCATCGCCCTGCGCAACCGCTGGCGCCGCCTGCAGCTCGACGAGAGCCTGCGCGAGGAGGTGTTGCCGAAGAACATCCTGATGATCGGCCCGACAGGGGTAGGCAAGACGGAGATCTCCCGCCGCCTGGCCAGGCTCGCCAACGCGCCGTTCCTGAAGGTCGAGGCGACCAAGTTCACCGAGGTCGGCTATGTCGGCCGCGATGTCGAGCAGATCGTCCGCGACCTCGTCGAGGTCGGCATCGGGCTGGTGCGCGAGGGCAAGCGCAAGGACGTTCAGGCCAAGGCGCATCTGGGCGCCGAGGAGCGCGTGCTCGACGCCCTGGTCGGCAAGACCGCCTCCCCCGCCACCCGCGAGAGCTTCCGCAAGAAGCTGCGCGACGGCGAGATGGACGACAAGGAGATCGACATCGAGGTGTCGGCGGGCAACCCGCAGGGCCTGCCGATGATGGACATTCCCGGAATGCCCGGCGGCCAGATCGGCATCGCCAACCTCAACGACATGATCGGCAAGATGATGGGCGGGCGCACCAAGCAGCGTCGCACCACGGTGAAGGAAGCCTACGACCCGCTCGTGCAGGAGGAGGCCGACAAGCTGGTCGACCAGGACAATCTGGTGCAGGAGGCGATCCACCTCGTCGAGAACAACGGCATCGTCTTCCTCGACGAGATCGACAAGATCTGCGCCCGCGAGGGCAATCGCGGCGGCGAGGTGTCCAGAGAAGGCGTTCAGCGCGACCTGCTGCCGCTGATCGAGGGCACGACGGTCGCGACCAAGCACGGGCCGGTGAAGTCCGACCACATCCTCTTCATTGCCTCCGGCGCCTTCCACGTCGCCAAGCCGTCGGACCTGCTGCCGGAACTGCAGGGCCGCCTGCCGATCCGCGTGGAGTTGAAGCCGCTGACGCGGGAGGACCTGCGCTCGATCCTCACCGAGACCGAGGCGAGCCTCACCCGCCAGTCCATCGCCATGATGAAGACGGAAGGCGTCGACCTCGTGCTGACCGACGATGCCATCGATGCCATCGCTGACCTCGCGGTCGAGGTGAATGCCTCGGTGGAGAATATCGGCGCGCGGCGTCTGCAGACCATCATCGAGCGGGTGCTCGACGATATCTCCTTTACCGCCGCCGACCGCGCCGGCGAGACGGTGACGATCGACGGCGCCTATGTCCGCCAGACCGTCGGCGATCTCGCCCGGAACGCCGATCTCAGCCGCTTCATTCTCTGAGCGGCTGAGGTGCCGCGTCTTCGCGCTTAGAAGGCGAAGCCGTTCTCGGCAGCGAGCGCCTTGAGATTGGCCTCGGGGCGGGCGCCCATGTGGCTGATGATCTCGGCGGCGCAGAGGGCGCCGAGGCGCAGCGAGGTCTCGTGCGGCATGCCGCGGGCGAGGCCCGAGAGGAAGCCGGCGGCGAAGAGATCGCCGGCGCCGGTGGTGTCCACCACCTTGTCGACCGGGAAGGCCGGCGCGGAGACGAGGGTCGCGCCCTCGACGGCGACGGCACCCTGTTCGGACCGGGTGACGACGGCGAGAGCCGCATCGGCGCGCAGCGCGTCGAGCGCCGTGGCGAAATCGGCGGTCTGGTAGAGCGACTTCAGCTCGCTCTCGTTGGCGAAGACGATGTCGACGGTCTTGCCCCGGATGAGGCCAAGGAACTCGTCGCGGTAGCGGTCGACACAGAAGGCGTCGGACAGCGTCAGGGCCACCTTGCGGCCGGCGCCATGGGCGATTTCGGACGCCTTCAGGAAGGCCTTCTTAGCCTCCGGCGGGTCCCAGAGATAGCCCTCGAGATAGGTGATGCCCGACGCGGCGATGGTTTCGGCGTCGACGTCGGCGGGCGACAGGTTCTGCGCCGCGCCGAGATAGGTGTTCATCGTCCGCTCGCCGTCGGGCGTCACGAGGATGAAGGAGCGGGCGGTGGCCGGGCCTTCCGTCGCATCGGCGGTGGGGAAGTGGATGCCGGCAGCTTTCATCCCGTGGCGGAAGGAGGCACCGAGATGGTCGTTGCGCACCTTGCCGAGAAAGGCCGGCTTCAGGCCGAGAAGGCCGATGCCGGCGATGGTGTTGGCGGCCGAGCCGCCGGACATCTCGATCGTCTGGGCCATGGCGGCATAGATCGCCTCGGCCCGCGGCTCGTCGATCAGCATCATGGCGCCTTTCGGGACACCGAGGCGGGCGAGGACGTCGTCCTCGGTGCGGGCGAGCACATCGACGATGGCATTGCCGATTCCGGCGACGTCGTAGCGGGTCTGGGACATGAAGGGCTCTCGCGGCGAAACTCTGGCGCCCTCTACACGCTGGGGCGCCATCCGGCAACGGCGCGCCATTGACTTCTCGGCGAAGTTCGGTTGCTTCGACGGGAAGAAAAAGACGGGCGCGGAGGACGTGCATGCAGATCGGCGTGGTGGGGCTCGGGCGGATGGGCGCGAATATCGCGCGCCGCCTGATGCGGGCAGGCCATGCCTGCGTGGTGCACGACGCCAGTGCGGCGACGACCGAGGCGCTGGCGGGCGAGGGCGCGACCGGTTCCGGGTCGCTCACCGAACTCGTGACCGGGCTCGCTGCGCCCCGGACCGTCTGGGTCATGCTGCCGGCCGGCGACGCCACCGAGACCGCCATCGCCGCACTCGCCGACCTCCTGTCGCCCGGCGACACGGTGATCGACGGCGGCAACACGTTCTGGAAGGACGATATCCGCCGCGCCAAGGCGCTGGCAGCGCGCGGTATCACCTATCTCGACATCGGCACCTCCGGGGGCGTCTGGGGCCTGGAGCGCGGCTATTGCCTGATGATCGGCGGCGAGCGGCAGGCCGTGCAACGGCTGGACCCGATCTTCGCGGCGCTGGCCCCCGGCCGCGGCGCCATTCCCGCGACACGCTACCGGGACGGGCGCGAGAGCACCGCCGAGCAGGGCTATCTCCATTGCGGACCGAGCGGGGCCGGCCACTACGTCAAGATGATCCACAACGGCATCGAGTACGGGATGATGCAGGCCTTTGCGGAGGGCTTCGACATCCTGCGCAACGCCGCCTCGCCGCGCCTGCCGGAAGACCAGCGCCTCGACCTCGACATGGCCGACATCGCCGAGGTCTGGCGGCGCGGTTCGGTCGTCACCTCCTGGCTCCTCGACCTGACCGCCGAGGCGCTTGCCGCCGATCCGGCCCTGGCGCAGTTCTCCGGCCATGTCGCCGATTCCGGCGAGGGCCGCTGGACGGTGGAGGCGGCGATCGAACAGGCAACGCCGGCCGAGGTGCTGACCTCGGCGCTCTACACGCGCTTCCGCTCGCGCCAGGACCACACTTTCGCGGAGAAGGTCCTCTCTGCCATGCGCAAGGGCTTCGGCGGCCACCAGGAGCCGAAGTGAGGGCCGGCCTTTCGTCGGCGGCGGCCGCAGATCCCCCCCGCGCCACGGCGCTGATCGTCATGGGCGTGTCGGGCTCGGGCAAGTCGACAGTCGGCCTCGGCCTCGCCGACGCGCTCGGCTGGGACTTCCGGGACGGCGACAGCTTCCACCCGCCCGCCAACGTCGCGAAAATGCGCTCCGGCGCGCCGCTGACCGACGACGACCGCTGGCCCTGGCTCGACGCCATCAGCCGCCATGTCGCGGAGCTGGAGGACGGCGGTGGCCATGTGGTCATCGCCTGCTCCGCGCTGAAGCGCGCCTATCGCGACCGTCTCAGGGCCGCAGGCGCGCGGCTGCGCTTCATCCATCTCGACGGCTCCTTCGACCTGATCGACGGGCGCATGCGGGCGCGGCGCGACCATTTCATGCCGCCGAGCCTGCTGGAGAGCCAGTTCGCGACGCTGGAAGCCCCCGCGCCCGACGAGAAAGCCGTGACCGTCCCCATCGCGGACGATCCCGAGGCGATCGTCGCGACGATCCTCGCCCGCCTCGCTGCCTAAGGTCAGCGCCGGCCGGGGAACTTGCCCCTGTTGCGGGCGAGATCGGCAAGGGCGCCGGCCCGCACCGCGGCCATGTCGCATTCGCCGATGACGATGCCGTAGCCACGCTCGGCGAGCATGAGCGGGTCGCGGCCGGGGATCGGGATCGTTCCCAGCACCTTGCCGGCCTTGAGCGTCGCTTCCGCCGCCCGGTCGATGCTCGCCAGCACATCCGGCTCGGTCAGGCGTCCAAGCTTGCCGAGCGAGCCGGCGAGATCGTTGGCGCCGATGAACAGGCAGTCGGCACCCGGCAGCGCGGCCATCGCCGCCGCATTCTGCGAGGCGAGGTCGCTCTCCACCTGGAGGGCGAGGAACGTGTCCTCGTGGGCGGTGTCGATATAGTCCTCGGCGAAGCCATAGAGCCCCGAGCGGGCGACGGAGGCGGAGTAGCCACGGCGGCCACGCGGCGGATAGAGGCAGGAGGCGATGATGCCCTGCGCCTGCTCCACCGTGTCGATCATCGGCACCATCAGCGAATGGATGCCGGCATCCAGCATCCGCTTGAACATGCCGAAATCGTGGCTCGGCACGCGCACCATGGCGTCGCCGCCGCCGGCCTCGACCGCGCGCACGCAGGCCAGCGTCTCCGCCATGTCGATCGGCGTGTGCTCGGCGTCGATCAGCACGATGTCGTAGCCGGCAAGCGCATAGGTCTCGCAGACCGCGGGGGCTCCGGAGAACACCCAGGCGCCGAGAAGCCTCTCGCCCGCCAGGGCGCGGCGCTTGATGCGGTTGCGGGTCATGGGGTCGTCCTCCGGTTTGGCGGGTTTCTCTGCTCCGCCAGGATGGCAGCTGCCGCATCGATGACGGCGAGATGGGGAATGCTCGGCTGGGCACCTGGCCGGCTGCAGGCGAGAGATCCTGCCGCTGCCGCGAATTCGAGGGCGGTTTCCAGGCCGCGGCGGCGGTCGAGCGCCGCGGCGAGCGCGCCGCAGAAGGTGTCGCCCGCGGCGGTGGTGTCGACCACCTCAACGGGATAGGCGGGGGCCTCGTGGCGGATTCCGTCGGCCCAGCAGATGGCGCCCTCCGCGCCGAGGGTCACGGCGACGGCGAGGCCATGGCGCGCCGATATCGCGGCGGCGACGCCATCCGCGCCGCCATCGACGAGGCCGAAACCGGCGCCGAGCGCCAGGACCTCGTGGGCGTTGACGACGATGACATCGACGAGGGCCGCCAGGTCCAGCGAGACGGGCCCGGCCGGAGCGCGGTTGAGGATGACGCGCATGTCGCGTGCACGCGCCCAGCGCGCGGCGGCGAGGATTTCCGCCTCGGGCACTTCCCATTGCATCAGGAGCGTGTCGCGCGCGGCCGGCGCCAGGCTTTCGAGCGCCGTCGCCCGGACGGCGGCATTGGCCCCCGCGGCGACAACGATCTGGTTCTCTCCCGCGGCGTCGACCGCGATGAAGGCGACGCCGGTCGCCGCATCGACGGGGACGACCGCGGACAGATCGACGCCGGCCTCCCCGAGCAGGGAGAGCGCCGGCGTGGCGTAGCCATCCCGGCCGACCGCTCCGACCAGCGCCACCGCGGCGCCGGCCCGTCGCGCCGCGAGGGCCTGGTTGGCGCCCTTGCCGCCGGGGATCACGGCATAATCGGGTCCCGCCACGGTCTCGCCCGCGCGCGGGAGGGCCGGGACGCGGGCGACCAGGTCGATGTTGATGGAACCGAAGACGATGATCATGACAGGCGGAGGCGGCAGGGAGCCAAGGCTTGCGCTGCGGCAGCCACAGGGTCAAGCCGGTGTGAGCAGGGCGGCCTTGCATGCCGCGGGACGTCCATCACCGCTTTTCATTTGCCCTGACCGGGCAACCGCCCCATGTGCTCCGTCATGAGTTCCGTCACCGCCGCCATCGAGGTCGAGAACCTGGTCAAGGATTACGGACCCGTCAGGGCCGTGGCCGGACTGAGCTTTGCCGTGGCCGGCGGCTCGACGACGGCGCTGCTCGGCGGCAATGGTGCCGGCAAGTCGACGACGATCGGCATGATCATGGGGCTCGTCCTGCCGACCTCCGGCACGGTCCGCGTGCTCGGGACGGACATGGTGCGGCGGCGCCACGACGTGCTGCACCGGATGAACTTCGAGAGCCCCTATGTGGACATGCCGCACCGGCTGACGGTCCGGCAGAATCTCCAGGTCTTCGGCATGCTCTACGGCGTCCCGGACCTGTCCGCCCGCATCGCGACGCTCGCCGCCGACCTCGACCTCACCGCCCTG
The DNA here is from genome assembly GCA_019749835.1 of Phreatobacter sp. Classification (GTDB taxonomy): domain Bacteria; phylum Pseudomonadota; class Alphaproteobacteria; order Rhizobiales; family Phreatobacteraceae; genus Phreatobacter. Next base: position 28,404 of record JAIEPJ010000314.1, read on the forward strand.
CTGGACCGGCCTTCAGGCAAATTGTCGGCCGGGCAGAAGACACGGGTGGCGCTCGCCAAGGCGCTCATCAACGAACCCGAGGTCATGCTTCTGGACGAACCGACCGCCTCGCTTGACCCGGATACGGCCGACTGGATCCGCGGCCATCTGGAGCGCTACCGCGACCGGCGCGGCGCAGCCATCCTTCTGGCGTCGCACAATATGGGCGAGGTCGAACGGCTCTGCGACCGCGTGATCATGCTGAAACAGGGCCGCATCGAGGACGACGCTTCGCCCGCCGAACTCATCCGCCGCTACGGCCGCAGCAGCCTCGAGGAGGTCTTCCTCGACGTCGCGCGCGGCCGCCGGGAGACTGCCGCATGAGCGCCCGCACCCGCGTCAAGATCTGCTGCATTTCCTCGCTCGCCGAGGCCGCGATGGCGATCGCCGCCGGCGCCGATGCGCTCGGCATGGTCGCCGCCACGCCGCCGGGATCGGGCATGGTCGACGATGCGACCATCCGGGCGATCACCGCCGAGGTGCCGCCGCCGATCGCGACGTTCCTCCTGAGCTCGCGGCTCACCGGCCTCGAAATCGCCGAGCACGTAAGGCATTGCGGTGCCAGCACCATCCAGATCGTCGACCATATCGATCCCGGAGAGATCGCCGTCCTGGCGGTGGCAATGCCAGCCGTGCGGCGCGTGCAGGTCATCCATGTCGAGGGCCCCTCGGCGCTGGACCTCATCCCGCGCTACGAGCCCTATGTCCACGCCTTCCTGCTGGATTCGGGCAAGCCGGGCGGGACGATGCGCGAACTCGGAGGGACCGGTCGCACCCATGACTGGGACGTCAGCCGCGCCTTCGTCCGGGCGACGCGCCGGCCGGTGTTCCTCGCCGGCGGCCTGACGCCGGCCAATGTGGCGGAAGCCATCGCAAAGGTGGGCCCGTTCGGGGTCGACCTCTGTTCCGGGGTCAGGACCGACGGCCATCTCGACCCGGAGAAGCTCGCCGCCTTCATGGCGGCGGTGAGGGCCGCATGAGCTTTTCCGTCCAGCGCGTCGGCGCGCTCTGCCTGCGCTACATCTATCTCCTCGCCTCGTCCTGGCCGCGGCTTCTCGAGCTTGTCTACTGGCCGGTGCTCAATCTCCTGACCTGGGGCTTCCTGCAGACCTATGCCATGAGCGCGACCAACAGCACGCTGTTCGTCGGCGGGGCGCTGGTGTCGGGCCTGCTGCTGTGGGAGGTGCTGTTCCGCGGCCAGATCGGCTTCTCGATCTCGTTCCTCGAGGAGGTCTGGTCGCGCAATCTCGGCAATCTCCTGATGAGCCCGCTGCGGCCGGCCGAGTTCGTCGCGGCGCTGATGGTGATGAGCCTCGCCCGCCTCGCGGTCGGCATGATCCCGGCGACCATCCTCGCCATCGCCTTCTTCGGGTTCGACCTGGCGCGGCTGGGGATCGGCTTTGCCGCCTTCTTTGCGCTGCTCGTCGTCACCGGCTGGGCGGTCGGGCTGGTCGTCTGCGGCCTGATCCTGCGCCACGGTCTCGGCGCGGAAAGCCTCGCCTGGACGATCATGTTCGTCTTCTGGCCGCTCTGCTGCGTCTATTATCCCCTGAGCGTGCTGCCGGGCTGGCTGAAGCCCTTCGCCCTGGCGCTGCCGCCGACCCATGTCTTCGAGGGCATGCGGGCGGTGCTGTCGGAGGGCGTGCTGCGCCTCGACCTGCTGGCGGCAGCCGCCGCGCTCAACGTGTTGTGGATCGTCGCGGCCTCCTTCGCCTTCGCCGCCCTGCTGGACCGCGCGCGCGACGCGGGAACCCTCCTGTCCAGCGGCGAGTGACCCTCCGGTCCTCGTCTTTCGTCTGATGTCACTCGAATACCACGTTCATTGCGGGTTAACGCCTGCCCCTGCACGCTTGAGGTTGCCTGGACTGTAGCAAGTCCGTTACAAATTTTGGCAGTGCAGCAATCGAGATTGGATCTCTGCGGGTCTTTCGGGTCTTTCCGGATGCCATGGCCCGACAGGTCGCCCGACCGGACTGAAGCGACTTGGCCCAATCCTCCCCGTCCCCGGAGGCATTTGCGTGCTTTACCACTGGTACGAAGCCACCCATGCCATGCTGTCGCCCTATCGGGCCATGGCCGACGCCACCAAGCTGGCCCTGAACAGCCCGGTCAATCCCTTCTCGCACATGCCGATGGCCAAGCAGATGGCCGCCGGCGCAGAAATGTTCGAGCGCGCCACCCGGCGCTACGGCAAGCCGAGTTTCGACCTGCCGACCGCGTTTGTCGGCGGTGAACGTGTCGCGGTGACCGAGACTGTCGTGTGGAAACGGCCCTTCTGCGACCTCGTTCATTTCCAGCGCGCGGTTCCGGCGCGTCGCCGGCCAGACCCCAAGGTGCTGATCGTCGCCCCGATGTCGGGCCATTACGCGACGCTGCTGCGCGGCACGGTCGAGGCCTTCCTGCCGAACCACGAGGTCTACATCACCGACTGGCTCGACGCCCGCATGGTGCCGCTGGCGGACGGGCGCTTCGACCTCGACGACTATGTCGACTACGTCATCTCAATGCTGCATTTCCTCGGCCCGGACACCCATGTCATGGCGGTCTGCCAGCCAGCGGTGCCGGTCTTCATGGCCGTGGCGCGCATGGAGGCCGAGGACGATCCCTATGTCCCGACGACGCTGACCCTGATGGGCGGCCCGATCGACACGCGGTCCAACCCCACCGCTGTCAACAAGCTCGCGGAGGAGCGCGGCACCGACTGGTTCCAGCGCAACGTCATCACCACCGTGCCGTTCCCGCATCCCGGCATGATGCGGCCGGTCTATCCGGGCTTCCTGCAGATCAATGGCTTCATGTCGATGAATCTCGACCGCCATGTCGACGCCCATCGCGAAATGTTCCGCAACCTCGTCAAGGGCGACGGCGACAACGCGCAGAAGCACCGCGGCTTCTACGACGAATATCTGGCGGTGATGGACCTCACCGCCGAATTCTACCTGCAGACCATCGAGCGGGTCTTCGTCGAGCACCACCTGCCGCGCGGCACGATGATGCATCGCAACCAGCGGGTCGATCCCAAGGCGATCAAGCGCGTCGCGCTGCTGACGGTCGAGGGCGAGAAGGACGACATCACCGGCGGCGGACAGACGCTGGCGGCCCACGGGCTCGCCACCTCGATTCCCGAGGACATGCGCCATCACCACCTGCAGGCGGCGGTCGGTCATTACGGCGTCTTCAACGGCTCGCGTTTCCGGGCCGACATCGCCCCTCGCGTGATGGATTTCATGCGCACCCATGCCTATCGCAAGGCCCAGGCCGCCAAGGTCCCCGCCAAGGAGAAGCCGTCCGCCAAGGCGACGGTGCTCAAGATGATCCGCGGCGGGCGCACCGTGGATGCGGCGAAGGGCGACTGATCCCGGCCGACGGGATCTGCGGGTCGCGTTCTTCCGCCCCGGCCTGGCAGCAGCCTGCGGCGGGGACCGGTCTGTCACGTCTTCGCGGCTGGCCTCGGCACGGCCGACTCGGTTAATCTGAACGCATGTCGATCATCCGCAGGCTGTTCCAGCGCGAACCCGATCCGCAGGCGATCACCGTCTCGCATGAGGGTGTGCCCTATGCGGTGGAGCTGCGCCGCCTGCCGCAGGCGCGCCGCTTCACCCTCAGGGTGCGCGCCGCGAGCCGCGATGCCGTGCTCTCCATGCCGGCGCGGGCCAAGCTCGCCGACGCCATCGGCTTCGCCGAGCGCCATGGCGCCTGGATCGCCACCCGGCTCAACCGCATTCCCGAGGCGCTTGACTTCGCTCCCGGCGCCGTGGTGCCGCTCCGCGGCGTGCCCCATACGGTCATTCACAGCCCGGAACGACGGGGAACGGTCTGGGTGGAGGAGGGCGCCATCCTCGTTTCGGGCGATGCGGCCTTCCTGTCCCGCCGCGTGCAGGACTTCCTCAAGCGCGAGGCCCGCAAGGACCTCGAGGTGGCAACGCGGCATTATGCCGAGCGGCTCGGCGTCAAGGTGACCCGAATCGGCATCCGCGACCAGGCGAGCCGCTGGGGCTCGGCCTCCTCATCGGGGGCGATCAATTACTCCTGGCGCTTGATCCTGGCTCCGCCCTTCGTGGTCGATTATCTCGCCGCGCATGAGGTGGCCCATCTCCGGGAAATGAACCATTCGGTGCGGTTCTGGCGGATCGTCCGGGATCTGTGTCCCGGCATGGACGCGGCCAAGGCCTGGCTGCGCAGCAACGGGGCGACACTGCACCGCTACGGAGCGGACTGAGCGGCGCCGCGGGATCGCCGCTCAGGCGATCTGCTTCTGGACGAAGACGAGATCGAGCTTGCGGCCGAACTTCTCGCCGATGCCCGGCATGCGGCCGACCTCGATGAAGCCGGCGCGCCGGTGCAGCCGCAGCGAGGCGGTGTTGCGGCCCTCGATCCCGCCGATCATGACGTGCTTGCCGGCGGCCTTCGCGCGCGCGATCAGGCCCGCGAGCAGCGCCGAGCCGACGCCGGAGCCGCGCCGGTCGTCGCGCACATAGACGGAATGCTCGACGGCATTGCGATAGCCCGACCAGGCGCGAAACTGCAGATAGGATCCGAAGCCGACCACGGCGCCGCCGTCCTCCGCGACCAGAACCGGACTGCCGGCCGCCAGGCGGTCGCGCAGCCAGGCCTGTCGACTGGCGAGGTCCACCGGCTCGTCAGACCAGATGGCTGTGCTGGTAGCGATGGCGTGGTTGACGATGGCGAGGATGGCCGGCATGTCCGACGCCGTCGCGTCGCGCACACTGGCCGCCGAGACCGGCGTTCCGCGCGGCGGCGAGAGGTCCTTCAGATAGTAGGTGGTGTCGCAGAAGCCGCCGTCGGGCAGCAGCGCGAAGTCGGGCACGAAGCCGAAACGCGACCAGCCACCGCGCTCGTAGACGCGCTTGGCCTCCTCGCTCGCGGTATCGAGGATCAGCAGGTGACGGCCGCTGGCGAGCGCCTCCTCCTCAATGCGCCGCAGCATCGAGCCGGCAATGCCCTGCCGGCGCCCGTCGGAATGGACGAGCATTTTCTTCACCTCGGCCCGATGGGGCTGGTTCGGCGGCATGTCGAGCCCGAGTTGGGCGGTCCCGATGACCCGGTCACCGAGAAAGGCTGCGACCAGAACGGTGTCCCCGGCGGCGACGCTGTCGGCGACGTGCGCAAAGAACGCTTCACCGTCCCCCTGGCCGAAGGGCTTCATGAAGCTGACCGAGGCCCCATGGGTGACACAGTCGACCAGGACGGCCGCCAGATCGGGCAGGTGGCGCCTGGTCGCTGCGGCATTGAGCGTTTCGATCGTGATCATCGGCGCAGTCCCGGCGGTGCGGCATGGGACACCAGCACGACGCAGTAGCGCGCCGGCGCTTCGGTGCGATTCTCGAAGACCAGCGGCGTGTCGAGCCGCATCACCCGGCAATCACCGGGTCCGAGGTCGGTGGTCAGGCCGTCATAGGTCAGGGTCAGCGTCCCTGCGAAGACCCAGACGAACTGTTCGACGGGGATGACGACGATGTTGTCATAGGCGACACGCCTGCCGGGTGGCAGCATGACCTCGACGATATCGGTGCCGGAGGCATTGGGCGGGGCAACATTGCGGCGGGTGTAGCCGGTATCAGGGTCGGTGCGCACCGCGGTGGCGGCGGCGCGGCGCACCGGATCGGGCCGCGGCTGCGGCCTTTCAAACAGCGCCCCGAGGGTGACGCCAAGGGCGGCACCGAGCTTGACCAGAAGGACCGCGGTGGCGCTCGCCTCGGCGCGCTCGATCCGCGAGATCATGGCACGGGAGACGCCCGACAAGGCCGCCAGTTGGTCCAGGGTCAGGCCCTTGGCGGCCCGCAATTCGCGCACGCGCTGGGCGACGATCTGGTCGAGATGGTCCGTCGAATCCGCGGTGCTGTCCATGTTCCGAGAGTATCATTCCCGGATAATGGAATCAACGATCGCCGACGCTAAGGCGTCATGGCGGCGACCGCCTCTTCCAGCCGTTTGATGTCCTCGTCGCGGGACAGGCGATGGTCGCCGTCCTTGACCAGCGTCACCACCACGTCGTCGCGGGCGATCTTTTCGGCGAGCAGCATGGCGTGACGCCAGGGCACGTCCGGGTCCTGCATGCCCTGCAGGATATGGACCGGGCAGCCGGTCTCGACCAGGCCGCCGAGGACGAGGTTGCGGCGCCCGTCCTCGATCAGGGCCCTGGTGATGGGATAGCCGCCGGAATCATAGGCCGAGGGGCGGATCCAGCGGCCCTCGGTCATGATCGTTCGACGGACCTCCTCGGAGAAGGACGGCCACATCAGCGCCTCGGTGAAATCGGGTGCCGGCGCGATCAGCACCATGGCGGCCGGCGGATTGGCCATGCGACGGGCGACAAGGAGAGCGATCCAGCCGCCCATGGAGGAGCCGACGAGGACCGGACGCGGTCCGGCGAGCGCGACCATGGCGGCGGCTTCCTCGGCCCAGCGGGAGATCGTCCCCTCCTGGAAGTCGCCTTCCGATTCCCCGTGGCCCGAATAGTCGAAGCGCAGGAAGGCGCGGCCCGTCCGCGCGGCGAAAGCGGAGAGCGCCTCGGCCTTGGTGCCCTTCATGTCGGACTTGAAGCCGCCCAGCCAGACGATGGTCGGTTCGCGCCCCGGCACGCGGCGCCAGGCGATACGGCGGGCGGCAGCGCCGGTTCCGACCGTCAGGACATCCGGTTCGGGGAGGTTCATCACGGCGGCAGATCTCCGAAACGGCAGGACCGGGAACGGATCCTGACTACCCGCCCGCGCGACCCGCGGGCAAGACCGGCGCACAAAATGCCGGCAACCATTGACTTTCGCGGCGTTTCTCCCGATCTTCCCCAGCCTCCGGATGATCCGCAGGTGGGTTGGCGTCTTTCCCTTTTGGCAGGGGCGCGGCCTGCGGCGATCCGGTCCCAGAAACGTGTCAAGGAGACGCCCCCATTCGCAGACCCATGAGAGCCGCCGCCCCCGTCGAGCGTGACGGGCCGCGCATCAACGACATGATCCGTGTCCGCGAAGTCCAGCTGATCGATGCCGAGGGCGAAAACCGCGGTGTGATCCAGACCCGCGATGCCGTCCTGATGGCCGTGGAGGCCGGGCTCGACCTCGTCGAGGTCGCCCCGAATGCCGTGCCGCCCGTCTGCAAGATCATGGACTACGGCAAGTTCAAGTTCCAGGAGCAGAAGAAGGCTGCCGAGGCCCGCCGCAACCAGAAGACGGTCGAGGTCAAGGAGATCAAGCTTCGCCCCGGCATCGATGATCACGACTACGATACGAAGATGAAGGCGATGAAGCGCTTCTTCGAGGAAGGCGACAAGGTCAAGGTGACCCTGCGCTTCCGCGGTCGCGAGATGGCGCATATGGATCTCGGCGTGAAGGTTCTCGACCGGGTCAAGGTGGATACGGTCAACATCGCCAAGGTGGAACAGGAATCGCGGCTCGAGGGTCGCCAGATGATCATGGTGCTCGCGCCGAAATGAGGCTTGCCGGCCTCCGGCGCGACCCTGCATTGTCACTGACGCCTGCGATCCGATCGCAGGCGTTTTCGTTTCGGGATCAGCCCGAGCACATGAGATCCGGGAGACAGGCATGTCCGCCACCGCCGATATCGGGACCTTGCGGCGCGACCTCGCGGCCGCGCTGCGGCTGGCCGCACGGTTCGACCTCAACGAGGGCATCTGCAACCACTTCTCCGTCGTCGTGCCCGGCGCGGACGAGCGCTACCTGATCAATCCCTACGGCATCCACTGGGGCGAGATGCGCCCGGACGACCTGCTGCTGATTGACGGCGAGGGTACGATCCACCAGGGCTGGGGCGAGGTGGAGGCGACGGCCCGCAACATCCACGTCGCAGGCCACCGGGCCAATCCGCGCCACCAGGCGATCCTTCACGTCCACATGCCCCATGCCACTGCCCTCACCATGGTGGAGGGCGGCAGGCTGGAAATGGCGCACCAGACGGCCTGCCGCTTCCTCGACCGGACCGCCTATCAGGGCTTCGGCGGCGTGGCGCTCAACGCCGAGGAGGGTGAGCGCATCGCCCAGGCGCAGAAGGACAATCCGCATGCCGACGTGATCTTCCTCGAACATCACGGCGTGACCATCGGCGGGCCGACGGTCGCGGTCGCCTTCGACGACCTCTATTATCTGGAACGTGCCTGCCGGCAGCAGGTTCTGGCGCTGTCGACCGGACTGCCGCTGAAGATCATCCCGGATGAGCAGGCGCGGCAGACGGCGCGGGAGTGGATGCAGGTCCTCGACTACCAGGCGACCAAGCATTTCCAGGCGCTGATGCGGATCAACGGTTTGTGACGGCCCGCGACCATCGGTGCGTGGCAGACCAGTTTGGAACGGTGCTAAACGACCGTCGCGGTCCTTGATCGACGTCAAGGCCGAAACGGACGTGCTTCGGCACATTCTGACATCCCCCGACCTGTCGCCGGGGCTCGCACGGATCGACGAGCCATGACCTACGCGCATTTTTTCGAGCAGGCCGTCTCTCGGCTCAAGGACGAACGCCGCTACCGCGTCTTCGCCGACCTCGAACGCAAGGTCGGCCAGTTTCCGCAAGCCACCTGGCATTCCCCGGCCGGCCCGCGTGACGTCGTCATCTGGTGTTCCAACGATTATCTCGGCATGGGCCATCACCCCAAGGTGGTGGAGGCGATGGCCGAGACCGCCCGCTCCATGGGCGCGGGCGCCGGTGGCACGCGCAACATTTCCGGAACGTCGCATCCGATCGTGGAACTGGAGCGCGAGCTCGCCGATCTCCACGGCAAGGAAGCCGCCCTGGTCTTCACCTCCGGCTACATCTCCAACCAGGCCGGCATCTCGACCATCGCCAAGCTGCTGCCCGATTGCCTCATCCTGTCGGATGCCCTGAACCACAATTCGATGATCGAGGGCGTCCGTCAGTCCGGCTGTGAGCGCGTCATCTTCCGCCACAACGACCTCGCCCACCTGGAAGAGCTGCTGATCGCGGCGGGCCGCGCGCGCAACAAGCTGATCGTCTTCGAGAGCGTCTATTCGATGGATGGCGACATCGCGCCGATTGCCGCGATCTGCGATCTCGCCGAGCGCCACCACGCCATGACCTATATCGACGAGGTCCATGCGGTGGGCATGTACGGGCCGCGGGGCGCGGGCGTCGCCGAGCGCGATGGGCAGATGAACCGGCTCGACGTCATCGAAGGCACCCTCGGCAAGGCCTTCGGCGTCATGGGCGGCTATATCGCGGGATCGGCGGCGGTGATCGACGCGGTGCGCTGCCACGCGCCGGGCTTCATCTTCACCACCGCCCTGCCGCCGGCCATTGCCAGTGCCGCGGCCGCAGCGATCCGTCACCTGAAGGGCTCAGCCATCGAGCGCGACATGCAGCAGCGCCAGGCCGCCCGGACCAAGCGCGTCCTGGCGCTTGCCGGTCTGCCCGTGATGATGTCCGACACCCATATC
>JAIEPJ010000248.1 GCA_019749835.1 Phreatobacter sp.
CGAGGCGGACGACGCCTTCCACCGCGCGCTGGTCGAGAGCGCCGCCAATGGCCGCATCAGCCGCATCGCCCGGACGGTCGGGGACCAGATGCACCGCGCGCGGATGCTGACGCTGCACCTGCGCGGCAATCTCGGCGCCTCCGGCGCGGAGCACGAGGCCATCATTGCCGCGATCCACGCCGGCGACGGCGCGGCGGCGGATGCTGCGGCGCGGCGCCATCGCCAGCGCACCCAACGCGAACTTCTGCCGCTCCTCGAGGCCTGGGGGCTGAAACATCTCTAGCGGTCTCGGCCGCAGACCAGAGCCGCGAGCGAAGCGGCCAAGACCATCCAAGGGAGGATCCCATGAGACGCATCATCTGCGGCCTTGCCGCGCTCGCCGCCGCCGCCTTCGCCGGACCGGCCCATGCCGACGTCTATCCCAGCCGCCAGATCACCCTGATCGTGCCCTTCGCGGCGGGCGGGCCGACGGACATCATCGCCCGGATCGTGGCCGACCACATGTCGCGCACGCTCGGCCAGACCATCGTGGTGGAGAATGCCGCGGGGGCCGGCGGCACCACGGCCTCGACCCGTGTGGCGCGGGCGACCCCCGACGGCTACACGATCATGATGGGCAATCTGGGCACCCATTCCGCCTCGGTCGGTCTCTATCCGCGCCTCGCCTATGACCCGCGCACCGACTTCGAGCCGGTGATCAACACGGCGGGGACGCCGATGCTGATCTCGGCCCACAAGGATTTTCCCGCCAATACGCTGCAGGAGATGATCGCACTCATCCGGGCCAATCCGAGCCGCTACAATTACGGCCATGGCGGCGTCGGCTCGACCTCGCACCTGACCTGCGTCTTCTTCCATCACCTCGTCGGCGCACCGGTCCAGCACGTGCCGTTCCGCGGCTCGGGACCGGCCATGGCGGCGCTGCTCGGCAAGCAGCTCGACTATGTCTGCGACCAGACCGTCGGCATCGTGCCGCAGCTCGCCAACCTGAAAACCTTCGTGGTGGCAACGCCCGCCCGGCTGCCGACGGCGCCCGACGTGCCGACCAGCGCGGAAGGCGGCCTGCCGCAGTTCCAGGCGGTCGGCTGGAACGCCATCTTCGCGCCCAAGGGCACGCCGCGGCCGATCGTCGACCGGCTCAACGCCGCCGGCCGGGCCGCCCTCGCCGACGAGGCGGTGCGCAAGCGGCTGCTCGAACTCGGTTGCGAGATCCCCGATGCGGCGGGCCAGACGCCGGAAGCGCTGCGTGCGCATGTCGCAGCCGAGGTCGACAAGTGGACGCCGGTGATCAAGGCGGCCGGCGTCACGGCGGGAAACTGAGGCGGACGGGGGAAGGGCCCCTTGGTCGGCTGCTGTCGGCATCCGCCGCTGGCTTGGCCTTTCCCCAGCCGGGGGAGGTCGGGACCTCGCGTCGACAGGCTCTCGCGACGAGGGAATAACCGATCGGGTTGCGCTCCGGGAACTCACCGGCCATGACGGAGCGGGCGGTCGCCATGTGGGGCGGGCGTCCCTTGCCTCGTCACCTCACACGAAGAACCGCTCGAACTCCTCCGTCACCTCCTCCGGCAGTTCCTCGGCGAGATAGTGGCCGCCCGGCAGCGCCCGGCCGCTGACATCCGTGGCGCGCTCGCGCCACAGGGCGAGGGCGTCGAAACAACTGGCGATGACGCCGTTCTGCCCCCAGAGCACCCGCAGCGGGCAGGCCAGCTTTCGGCCGCCGTCGGCATCGTCATGGGCGATGTCGATGGTGGCCGCGGCGCGATAGTCCTCGCAACTGGCATGGATGACGGCAGGGTCGCGGAAGCAGCGCAGATACTCGGCCAGTGCGGCGGGAGCGAAGGGCGTCAGGCCGGCCGCGCCGGACCCGCATTTCTTCAGCCAATAGGCGTCGGGATCGGACCCGATCATGCGCTCGGGGAAGGGCGCTGGCGTGATCAGGAAGAACCAGTGCCAGTAGGCCCTGGCGAAGGCATCGGTCGTGTCGCGATACATTTCCCGGGTCGGGGCGATGTCGAGGACCGCGAGCTTTCGCACACGGTCGGCATGGTCGAGGGCGAGGCGGTGGGCGACGCGTCCGCCACGGTCGTGGCCGGCGAGGAAGAAGCGCTCGTGGCCGAGGGCGGTCATCACCTCTGCCATGTCCTGCGCCATGGCGCGCTTGGAATAGGGCGCGTGGTCAGCGGTGGTGTCCGGCTTGCCGCTGTCGCCATAGCCGCGCAGGTCGGCGGCAACCACCGTGTAGCGCTCGGCGAGCCGGGGTGCGACCTTGTGCCAGAGGGCATGGGTCTGCGGGTAGCCATGGAGAAGGAGAAGGGCAGGACCTGACCCGCCGGTGCGCAGATGGATGGTCGTGCCCGAGGTCTTGACGTCCTCCAGCCGGAATCCGTGGAAGAGGCTGTCGGTCGCCGCCCGCTCGCTCATACTGTTGTCTCCTTGCCGGCACCTGTCGGTGCGCTACGTAAACCTACCCAAGTCGATGGGAATTGAGTATGCGAAGTCGACAACGGGGCCATCCCTTCGGCGCCGGGCAGGACATTGCACTTCCAGGAGGATCCGTATGAACAGACGCCACCTCATCGCCGCGGGCGCGATCGCAGCCTTTGCCGGTATCGCTCCGGCTGCCGCGCAGACCTATCCCACCCGCGCCATCACCATGATCATTCCCTTCGCCGCCGGTGGCCCGACCGATGTGGTCGCGCGCATCGTTGCGGAAGCCATGTCGAAGAATCTCGGTCAGGCGGTGGTGATCGAAAACGTCGCCGGCGCCGGCGGCACGACGGGCGCGACCCGTCTCACCCAGCAGCAGCCCGACGGCTACACGATCATGATCGGCCATACGGGCACCCATGCCGCTTCGGTCGCCCTCTATCCGAACCTGCGCTACAATCCGGTGACGGATTTCGCCCAGATCGGCCTGGTCAACACCAACGCCATCCTGATCACGGCGAAGAAGGCGCTGCCGGCCAACACGCTGGCCGAATTCGTGACCTGGCTGAAGGCCAACGAACGTACCGCCAACAACGCGCATGCCGGCATCGGCTCGGTCAGCCACACGACCTGCCTGCTGCTGCACGCCATCATCGGTGTGAAGCCGCAGAGCGTTCCCTATCGCGGCACCGGCCCGGCCATGAACGATCTCGTCGCCGGCCAGGTCGACTATCTCTGCGACCAGGTCGTCAACGTTGCCCCGCAGGTCCGCGCCGGCACGATCAAGGCCTTCGCCGTCGCCCAGGCGACGCGCAACGCCGCCCTGCCGGATGTCCCGACCACGACCGAGGCCGGCCTGCCCGGCTACCAGGTGGTGGTGTGGAACGCCATGCTGGCGCCGAAGGGCACGCCGGAGCCTATCGTCAACCGGCTGAACGAGTCGCTTCGCGCGGCGCTCGCCGATGCGGGCGTCCGGGCCCGGCTGGCCGAGCTCGGCGCCGACCTGCCCGCCGACAATCTCGCGACGCCGGCCGGCCTGCGTGCCTTCCTCGAGGCGGAAATCGCCAAGTGGACCCCGGTCATCCGCGCGGCCGGCGTCACCGCCAGCAACTGACCCTCCGGAACGGGGCGGCCAAGGCCCGCCCCGGTTCCTCAGAACAGCAACGGCCCCGTCGCTCCCAAGGCGCGGGGCCGTTTCGCGTCTTCGTGTCGGCGTCGAAGGGGCGCCACCGCTCAGCGCGGCGCGGGCATCCGGTTGTCGAAGCGACGCGACCATTCGGAGAGGATGCGGTCGCGGTTCTGCGCCATCCAGGAAAAGTCATTGCGCAGCATGCGCTCCTCGGCATGGGGCGGGTAGTTGGCCGGCCGGTTGACGACGTCGCGATGGGCCACCACGGCGTAGAACTGCGCGTAGAGTTCGTTGGCGCGACGGCTGGTCGCCCAGTCGGCGATGCGGCGGGCGGCATCGGCCTGCCGCGCCGGCCGGTCGCGGACCAGAGCGAAGGCCTCCATTTCCCACCCCGCGCCGTCTTCCGGCACGATGACGTCGATGGGGGCCCCCATGCTCTTCTCACGCGCGCCGCGCATGTCGAAGGACAGGCCCACCACCCGTTCGCCGCGCGCCGACTGGACGCAGGGTGCGCTGCCGGAATGGGTGTAGATCGCGACATAGTCGTGCAACTGTTCCATGAAGGCCCAGGCGGCTTCCTCGCCCATCATCTGGATCCAGCCGGCGACGAGCAGGAAGCCGGTGCCCGACGACGCGGGATGGGGCATGACGATCCGCTGGCGCAGGGCCGGGTGGAGCAATTCGCGCCAGCGGATCGGCGCCGGGGCGCCGACCTTGCGGGCCTCGTCACGGTTGAAGCAGATGGCCGCCACATAGGCGTCCATTCCCGTCCATCGCGGGAGCGCCGCGGAATCGCGGAAGGCCGGCTTGATCTCCTCGATATTGCGCGGCTTGTAGGGCTCGAGGAGGTCGGATGTCGCGAAGAGCAGCAGGCTGGTCGCCGCCAGACCGAAGATCATGTCGGCGCGCGGGTTCTCCCGTTCGGCCAGCACCCGGGCGGTGATGACGCCGGTCGAATCGCGCACCCAGCGGACCTCGATGTCGGGCAGGTCCGTCTCGATCGCCTGCTTGAACACGGCGAGCTGGTCGGTCTCGACGGAGGTGTAGAGCGTCACCTGCGTGCGCGCCTGGGCCCAGGTCTCCTGCCCGGTCAGGGTCAATGCCAGCAGGGCGAGGCCGAGGCGGATGCCTGAACCGACGAAGCGCATCGTCATTTGTCATCCCCTGAGCCGGACCGCGACGCCATCATTGCACAAGGATGGCGCGGAAATCGTTGACGTTGGTATGTGACGGTCCAGTGACAACGAGGCCATCGAGGGCGGAGAAAAAGCCGAAGCCGTCGTGACGGTCGAGGAATGTCCGTGGCGAAAGCCCCCGGGCCTCGGCCGCGGCGAGGATCTCCGGCGTCACCAGGGCGCCGGCATTGGCCTCGATGCCGTCGATGCCGTCGGTGTCGAGGGCGATGGCGTGGATGCGCGCGCGCAGGGTCGGCGGCAGCGGCTGGATGGCGGCGGCGAAGGCCAGGGCGAATTCCGAATTGCGGCCACCGCGGCCGATCGGGCGGTCCTTCGGCAGGGTGACCGTGGTCTCGCCGCCCGACAGGATCAGCAGGGGCGGCGGCGCGGGCAGGCCGTGTTCCAGCACCGATCGGGCCAGGGCGGCATGGACCTGCGCCACGTCGCGCGCCTCGCCCTCGATCGTGTCGCCGAGGATGAGGGTCGGCAGACCCGCCGCCGCGGCGATGCGGGCGGCGGCGCGCAGGCTCTCGACGGGACGGGCGATGAGGCGGACTTCGCTGCCACCAGCGAAGGCTGCATGGTCCGGCTTGACGCTCTCGCAGGCGGGGCTGGCGAGATGGGCCATCACGGCGGCCGGCAGGTCCATGCGGTAGCGGGCGACGATGGCGAGCGCCTCCTCCCGCGTCGTCGGGTCGGGGACGGTCGGCCCCGAGGCGATGACGGCGGGATCGTCACCCGGCACGTCGGAAATGGCGATGGTCACGAGGCGGGCGGGATGGGCGGCCGCCGCCAGCCGGCCCCCTGCGACGGCCGAGACATGTTTCCGGACGCAGTTCATGGCGGTGATGTCGGCCCCTGAGGCGAGCAGGGCGGCATTGACCGTCTTGAGGTCGTCGAGGGTGAGGTCGCCGCCGGGCAGGGCGAGGAGCGCCGAGCCGCCGCCGGAGATCAGGGCGATGACGAGGTCGTCGGCGGTGAGGCCGTCGAGGCGCGCGAGGATGGCCCGGGTGGCGGCAAGGCCCGCCGCGTCGGGCACCGGGTGCGATGCCTCCAGAACTTCGATGCGGCTGCAGGGCACGGCATGGCCGTAGCGTGTGACGACCGTGCCCGTGAGCGGCGCCGGCCAGAGCTTCTCGAAGGCGGCCGCCATGCTCGCCGCCGCCTTGCCGGCGCCGACGACGATGGTGCGTCCGGCCGGCACGGCGGGCAGGTGATCGGCCATGCGGTCGGGCAGGGCGGCGGCGATGGCGGCATGGCCGAGTGACAGGAGAAAGGCGCGGGGATCGGAGACAAAGGTCATGGTGTCCTGCTTAGCCGGTGGATGGGATTTCGTCATCCGTGACCGACCGCGTCGATCTGCTGTGAGGAAGGGCCCACCCTGACCCTCTCCGCGCCGCGGGGAGGGTGCGGGTGGGCCTATCGAACGTCTCGCACCACCCTCCCACCGCCGTTCCGCCGGATTGCCGGCCCCCGCCGCCTCCCCTAAATCCTGATGATGACCGGAGGCCGCCCATGCTGTTCGCACTCACCGAGGAAGAGCTTCTCATCCGCGACACCGCGCGGACCATGGCGCAGGAGATCGCCGCGCCGCTTGCTGCCGTCCTCGACCGCGGCGAGGGGCGCGCGCAGTTCCTCGCGAACCTGAAAACCTTCGCCGAGGCGGGCTTCATGGCGGTGAACGTCTCTGCCGAATTCGGCGGCACGGAAGCCGGCACGGCGGCCTTTGCGCTGGCCATCGAGGAACTCGGCTATGCCTGCGCATCGACAGGCGTCACGGCGTCCGTCACCAACATGGTCGCCGAGGTGATCCAGGCGGTAGGCTCGGACGAGCAGAAGCGCGCCTATATCCCGAAGATCGCCGACGGCACCTATCCCGCCGCCGGCTTCTGCCTGACCGAATCCGGCGCCGGGTCCGACCCCGCCGGCATGAAGACCCGCGCCCGCCGCGACGGCGATCATTTCGTGCTCGACGGCGAGAAGATCTACATCACCTCCGCCGAATATGCCGGGCTCTTCATCGTCTGGGCGGTGACCGATCCGGAGGCGCGGAAGGGCAAGGGCATTTCCTGCTTCCTGGTGGAAGCGGGCACGCCGGGCCTTTCCATCGGCAAGGCGGAGCGCAAGCTCGGCCAGCACGGCTCGGCCACCAATACGGTGCATTTCGACGGCTGCCGGGTGCCGGCCGCGGCGCTGATGGGCAAGCTCGACGACGGCTTCCGCATCGCGGTGGGGGAACTCGCCGGAGGCCGCATCGGCATCGCCGCGCTCTCCCTTGGCATCGCTCGCGCCGCCATGGACGCGGCCAAGGCCTATGTGAAGGAGCGCCGCCAGTTCGGCCAGGCCATCGCCGACTTCCAGGGGATCCAGTGGATGGTGGCCGACCGCGAGACCGAGCTCGAGGCGGCGCGGCTCCTGATCCTGTCGGCGGCGGCGAAGAAGGACCGCGGCGAGCCCTTCGGCCGCGAGGCCTCCATGGCCAAGCTCTTCGCCTCCGAGGCGGCGGGGCGGGCCACTGACACCGCGCTGCAGCTCCACGGCGGCGCCGGCTACTGCGCCGACTACCCCGTCGAACGGCATGTGAGGGATGCGCGGATCACCCGCATCTATGAGGGGACGAGCGAGGTGCAGCGGCTTATCATCGCGCGGGAATCGTTCCGCCAATGAGGCCTCGCATGAGCATCACCATCTATGGCATCGCCAAGTCGCGGGCGATCCGCAACCTCTGGGCCTGCGAGGAACTCGGCCTCACCTATACCCACGCGCCGGTGGTCTATGGGCCGGAGGGCTCGCGCAAGCCCGACTTCCTCGCCGTCAACCCCAATGGCCGGGTGCCGGCGGCGGACGTGGACGGCGTCATCCTGTGGGAATCGCTCGCCATCAACCTGCACCTCGCGAAGAAGGCCGGCGGGCCGCTGGCGCCGGAAACGGTGGACGAGGACGGGCTGATGACCATGTGGTCGATGTGGGCTGTCACCGAGGTGGAGGCCGCGGCGCTCGCCCTCATGCAGCATGAGACGCTGAAGCCCGTCGCCGAGCGCGACCCGGCGGTGGTGGCGAAGAGCACCGAGACGCTGAAGGCCCCGCTCGCCGTGCTGGAGGGCCATCTCGCCAGCCATGGTGGCCATCTCGTCGGCAACCGCTTCACCATCGCCGACCTCAATGTGGCGGCCTGCGTCTTCTACCTGCGCTTCTCCAAGCTCCTCGCCGACAAGCCGGCGATCAGGGGCTGGTACGAGGCGGCCATGGCGCGCCCGGCGGCGAAGAAGGCGTTTGCGCTGCGGGGGGATTGAGGGGGTGTTTAAAACTCTGATCTGTTGGCAGCGCCCATTCCAGATACCTTCAGTAGAGTCGCCATTGCGGAGATCAAAAGGCAAATTCTAGACCGGTGCGATCATGTCGTTTTGCGTCTTCATCCATCGACAGGACTCAATTTACGACGACAGCCCTGCCGTGCGGTACCAGTTTCCGCAGCAATACCTCGGCCGTGCAATGACGTGTGTCGGTGATTGGATCATTTATTATGAGCCGCGAAAAGTGTTGGAGACACGCGGCTATTTTTCCGTTGCCCGCGTGCAAGAGGTTATTCCTGATCCTGCTGCAGGTGGAATGTTTTTGGCTCTAATTGAGCCTGGTAGCTACTTGGACTTTCCGAATCCAGTCCCCTTTTCTGACGGTCGGCAAATCGTTGAATTAGGACTGTTGAATGCTGAAGGCCGGATTTCTGGTCGGGCCCAATCAGCCGTTAGGCCAATCTCTTCGGAGGATTTCAACCGGATCCTCGATTTGGCGTTCGCTGAATTGGATCCGCTCTTGCCTCGCTCTGATGCGTTGCCCTCCCAAACAGGCTTCGCTGATGAGCCGGCGCCGTTTGTGTTTGAGCAAAGCCGTGAACGGCTCACTGCGATGACAACACGAATTGCTCGGGACCGTGTTTTTCGGCGAATTGTGCTTCAGGCTTACGATGAGCGTTGCGCCGTCAGCGGATTGAAACTGATAAATGGCGGCGGCCGGGCAGAAGTCGCTGCAGCGCATATTCGGCCTGTCGAGGCAAACGGTCCTGACGTGGTCAACAATGGAATCGCATTGTCCGGGACGGCCCATTGGATGTTTGATCGGGGCCTGATAAGTATTGCAGATGATCTCAGTATACTCGTGTCTAGGCAGGCTAACGATCCGACAAGCATTGAAAATTTTGTCAACCGAACGGGTCGAATTTTCTCTCCGGGGCGAAATCGCGATCGGCCTCATCCGCAGTTTCTTCAGTGGCACCGTGAAAACTGCTTCAAGCAGTAGTTTGATGGACACATTGGTGATCTCTGGTTCTAATCCGCCGTCTCCGCCACCCCCTCCCGCATTTCCGGCGCTTCCCGCCCCGCGCCGCTGCCGCTAAGGTCCGCGGCGAACCAGGCCGCGGGCGAACGCGGCCGGAAGCGATCCGAGGACCTCATCCATGCGCGCTGAAACCGTCACCCGTACCGGCGGCCAGATTCTGGTGGACCAGCTCGTCGCCCAGGGCTGCGACCACGTCTTCTGCGTGCCGGGCGAGAGCTATCTCGCCGTGCTCGACGCGCTGCATGACGCCAAGTCCGCCGTCACCATCTGCCGGCAGGAGGGCGGGGCCGCCATGATGGCGGAGGCCTATGGCAAGCTCACCGGCCGTCCGGGCATCTGCATGGTCACCCGCGGCCCCGGCGCCACCAATGCTTCGCCCGGCCTGCACATCGCCCAGCAGGATTCGACGCCGATGATCCTCTTCGTCGGCCAGATCGACCACAGCATGCGCGGCCGCGATGCCTTCCAGGAGATGGACTACACCCAGTTCTTCGGCGGCATGTGCAAATGGGTCGCCGAGATCGACGATTGCGCCCGCATTCCCGAGATGGTCGCCCGCGCCTATGCCACCGCCATGCAGGGCCGCCCGGGTCCCGTCGTGCTGGTGCTGCCCGAGGACATGCTGACCGAGAGCGCCGCCGTCGTCGACGCCCCCTATGTCGAGGCCGCCGAGACCTGGCCGGGCCTCACCGACATGGCGAAGTTCCAGAAGCTGCTCTGGGCCGCCAAGAAGCCTGTCCTGCTGCTCGGCGGCTCGCGCTGGTCGGAGAAGGCGGTGTCCTCGGTGACGCGCTTCGCCGAGCGCTTCGACCTGCCCGTCATCTGCCAGTTCCGCCGTCAGATGCTGTTCGACCATACCCATCCGAACTACGCGGGCGATCTCGGCCTCGGCGGCAATCCGGACATGCTGAAGCTGATCAAGGAGAGCGATCTCCTCATCGCGCTCGGCGGAAGGCTGTCGGAGATCGCCTCGCAGAGCTACACGCTCCTCGACATTCCCCAGCCGCAGATGACCTTCGTCCACGTCCATCCCGGGGCGGAGGAAGTCGGCCGCGTCTATCAGGCGCATCTGCCGATCCATGCGAGCCCGACGGCCTTCGCGGCCGCGCTGGAGGGCGTGCAGCCGCCGCAGGTCATCGCCTGGGCCGGTGCCGCCAAGGCGGCGCACGAGAGCTATCTCGCCTGGACCGGCAATCCCGCCCGCCTGCCCGGCGCCTTCCAGTATGGCGAGGTCATGGCCTGGCTGCGCGACCGCCTGCCGGACGATGCGATCGTCTGCAATGGCGCCGGCAATTATGCGACCTGGGTCCACCGCTTCCTGCGCTTCCGCAAATACGGCTCGCAGCTCGCCCCGACCTCGGGCTCCATGGGCTACGGCACGCCGGCCGCGGTCGGCGCCAAGCGCATGCACCCGGACAAGACCGTCATCGCCTTCGCCGGCGACGGCTGCTTCATGATGAACGGGCAGGAATTCGCCACCGCCTGCCAGTATGACCTGCCCATCATCGTCATCGTCGTCGACAACGGCATGTACGGCACGATCCGCATGCACCAGGAGCGCGACTATCCCACCCGCATCTCGGCGACGACGCTGAAGAACCCGGATTTCGCCGCGCTCGCGCGCGCCTATGGCGGCCATGGCGAGACGGTGCGCGAGACGGCGGAATTTGCCCCTGCCTTCGAGCGGGCGATGGCCTCGGGCAAGCCGGCCATCATCCATTGCTTCCTCGACCAGCAGGCGATCACCCCGACAACCACGATCGACGCCATCCGCGCCAAGGCGCAGGCGGGGAAGGCCTGACCATGGCGCATCTGTCCACGGTCGACATCCTCGGCAAGCTCGTCGCCTTCGACACGACGAGCCGCAATTCCAACCTGCCGCTCCTCGACTGGGTGGAGGACTATCTCGCCGGTCACGGCATCAGCGGCGAGCGGGTCTATGACGAGACCGGGCAGAAGGCGAACCTCTGGGTCACCATCGGACCCAAGGATGTCGCCGGCTACGTGCTCTCCGGCCATGTCGACGTGGTGCCGGTGGACGGGCAGGACTGGGCGACCGACCCCTTCACGCTGGTGGAGAAGGACGGGCGCTATTTCGGCCGCGGCACCTGCGACATGAAGGGTTTCGTCGCCTCGGCACTGGCCGCGGTGCCGGCCATGGCGGCGGCGCCGCTGGCCAAGCCGATCCATCTCGCGATTTCGTATGACGAGGAGGTCGGCTGCCGCGGCGTGCGCACCCTGCTCGCCGTGCTGAAGGAGAGGCCGCTGAAGCCCGAGGCCTGTTTCGTCGGCGAGCCGACCAACATGCAGGTCGTCATCGCCCACAAGACCGGGCGGCCGATGCGCGTCACGGTGAAGGGCTTCGAGGCGCATTCCTCGCTCAGGCCGCACGGGGTCAACGCCATCGAGGAGGCGGCCAAGCTGATCGTCAAGATCAACGAGATCGGCCAGCGTCTCGCCGCGCGCACCGATCTCGACCCGCTCTATGCCGTGCCCTGTTCGACCACCTCGGTCGGCGTCATCCGCGGCGGCACGGTGCGCAACATCGTCGCCGGCGAATGCGTCGTCGATTTCGACCTGCGCTGCGTCGCCGGGGACGACCCGCATGCCATCGTCGCGGAGATCGAGGCCTATGCCTATGAGGTGCTGGAGCCGCCGATGAAGGCCATCCATGCCGGCGCCGGCTTCACCTTCCAGGAACTGGCGCTGGTGCCGGGCCTCGACACCGCGGCGGAAGCCCCGGTCACCGTGCTCGCCAAGCGTCTCGCCGGCCGAAACGACCACGCCAAGGTCGCCTATGGCACTGAAGCGGGCCTGTTCCAGCAGATCGGCATCCCCAGCGCCATTGTCGGGCCGGGCTCCATCGAACAGGCCCACAAGCCCGACGAATATGTCGAGGCGGGCGAACTGGCCAAGGCCGATGCCTTCATGGGGCGGCTCATCGCCCATGCCAGCGGGGGTTGATTGATCCTCATCAAGGCGCCGGCGGGCGCCCGTCGACATGATGGAGCCATACCTTATCGGGCTCCATCCATTCGGGGGAACGGTGGTGCCTGAGAAACCGGGCGGTCGCAGCAATGCGGCCGCCCGGCGCTTTTCAGGGGCCATTTGGGGCGTTTTTCTTGGACGGGGCGGCCCCGATGGGGTAGAGACCCGCTCCGCCCTTCCGGCGGCGAGCGGAAGTCCATGAAGTTCCTCGATCAGGCCAAGGTCTATGTGAAGGCGGGTGCCGGCGGTGCCGGTTCCGTGTCGTTCCATCGCGCCAAGTTCATCGAGTTCGGTGGCCCGGACGGCGGCGACGGCGGCCGCGGTGGCGATGTCGTGGTCGAATGCGTCGACGGTCTCAACACCCTGATCGACTACCGCTACCAGCAGCATTTCAAGGCGAAGATCGGCATGCACGGCATGGGTCGCAACCGCGCGGGCGCGCGCGGCGCCGACGTGGTGCTGAAAGTGCCGGCCGGCACCCAGATCTTCGAGGAGGACGGCGAGACGCTGATCGCCGACATCACCACGGTCGGCCAGCGCTTCGTGCTGCTCACCGGCGGCAATGGCGGCTTCGGCAATGCGCATTTCAAGAGCGCCACCAACCAGTCGCCGCGCTATGCCAATCCGGGCCAGCCGGCCAAGGAGGCCTGGGTCATCCTGCGGCTCAAGCTGATCGCCGATGCCGGCCTGATCGGCATGCCCAATGCCGGCAAGTCGACCTTCCTCGCCGCCACCACCTCGGCCAAGCCGAAGATCGCCGACTATCCCTTCACCACGCTCCATCCCGGCCTCGGCGTCGTCCGCGCGCGGGCCCGCGAATTCGTGCTCGCCGACATTCCCGGCCTCATCGAGGGCGCGCATGACGGCGTCGGGCTCGGCGACCGCTTCCTCGGCCATGTCGAGCGCTGCCGGGTGCTCCTGCACCTCGTCGACGGCACCTGCGACCATGCCGGCAAGGCTTACAAGATGGTGCGCAAGGAGATCGAGGCCTATGGCCACGGCCTCGCCGACAAGCCGGAGATCGTGGCGCTGGCCAAGGTCGACGCGCTCGACCCGCAGACCCGCAAGGAGCAGATGGCGCGGCTGAAACGGGCGGCGAAAAGGACGCCTCTCGCCCTGTCGGCGACGTCGGGCGAGGGCGTCGAAGCAGCCCTCGTTGCCCTTCTCGCGGTGATCGACGAAGCCCGTGCCGCCGAGCCGAAGCCGCCGGCGCCCGAGGACGACGTGCCGATGGAGACCGGCTGGCGGCCGTGAGGCCGTTCCTGCCGTATCAGGTCGACTGCACCTGGCCGATGCAGCTGTTTGGCTTGGCCATTGCCCTCCGGCACCTCCAACCGTCATGGCGGGGACAGGCCCGGCCGCCCCCGATCCGTCCGCCGAAGGTCACCCCTTTTCCCGCCACGGTCAGCGACTAAAGTCTGCGCCCGACCGAATGGAGGGCCACCATGCCGCTCGACCGCCGCATCCAGACGCTACTTGGCATCAGCGTGCCGATCATCCAGGCGCCCATGGCCGGTGCCCAGGGCTCGGCCATGGCGGTGGCGGTCTCGGAAGCCGGCGGTCTGGGCTCGCTGCCGGGCGCGCTCCTCGGCATCGATGCGATGCGCGCCGAACTGGGCCTGATCCGCCAGCGGACGACGAAGCCGATCAATCTCAACTTCTTCTGTCATCGCCCGCCGGCCCCCGATGCGGCCCGCGAGGCGGCCTGGCGGGCGCGGCTCGCGCCCTATTACGCCGAACTCGGGATCGACCCCGCCGCGCCGGTCCCGGCCTCCAACCGCGCTCCCTTCGACGCGGCCTTCTGCGCTGTGGTCGAGGAGTTCCGCCCGGAGGTCGTGAGTTTCCATTTCGGCCTGCCGGCCGCCGACCTCATGGACCGGGTGAAGGCGACCGGGGCCAGGGTCGTCTCCTCCGCCACCACGGCCGACGAGGCCCGCTGGCTGGAAGATCACGGCGCCGATGCCGTCATCGCCCAGGGCTATGAGGCCGGCGGCCATCGCGGCATCTTCCTGACCGACGATGTCGGCCAGCAGCCCGGCCTCTTCGCCCTGCTGCCGCAGGTGGTCGATGCGGTGGAGGTGCCGGTCATCGCCGCCGGCGGCATCGCCGATGCACGCGGCATCGTCGCCGCCTTCGCGCTCGGCGCCTCCGCCGTGCAGATCGGCACCGCCTATCTCTTCACCCCCGAAGCGACCATCACGCCCATGCACCGGGAGGCGTTGCGCGAGGCCAAGGACGACGGCACGGCCCTGACCAACCTCTTCACGGGGCGACCGGCGCGCGGGCTCGTCAACCGGCTCATGCGGGAGGTGGGGCCGCTCTCCACCGATGCGCCGGCCTTTCCGACGGCGGGCGGCGCGCTCATGCCGCTGAAGGCGAAGGCGGAAGCCGGCGGGAGCGCGGATTTCTCCTCGCTCTGGGCCGGGCAGGCGGCATCCCTCGGCCGCGAAATGGGCGCCGGCGACCTGACGCGAACGCTGTGGGGCGAGGCGCTGGAGCGGCTGCGGGCCGGCTGAAGCCTTACTCGTTGCCCATGGCGGAGCGGGTGAAGCGCTGGCGGATGCGCTGCATCAGCATGTCGCGCACCTGGCGATAGGCGTCGAGCCTTTGCTCGCGCGACCCCTGCGCCAGGGTCGGGTCGGGGGTCGGCCAGTACTCGACCTCCATGTCATTGGTGCGCGTGAGGTCGAGGGCCGTATGGTGGGCGTCGGGGGCGAGGGTGACCACCAGGTCGAAGTTCAGGCCCTCCCATTCCTCCAGTTCCTCGATGGTCTTCGGCTTGGTCTTGCGGGTGTCGATCCCGATCTCCTCCATCACGGCATCGACGAAGGGGTCGTGCTCGCCCTTGTGGACGCCGGCGCTCTCGACGAAAACCCGGTTGCCGTGGAAGTACTGCATGATCGCCGCGGCCATGGGTGAACGCACCTGGTTCATGCCACAGGCGAAGAGCACAGCCTGAGGGTTCTTGCGCCGATCGGAAACCACCTCAGCCCTTCCAGTGCAGGACCGAGACGAGCGTGAACAGTCGCCGCGCCGTGTCGAAATCGAAGTCGAGCTTCTCCTTCAGCCGCTCGCGCAGGATCTCCGAGCCCTCGTTGTGGAGGCCGCGGCGGGCCATGTCGATGGTCTCGATCTGCGCCGGAGTGGCGGTTCGGATGGCATCGTAATAGCTGTCGCAGATCATGAAATAGTCCTTCACGATCCGCCTGAAGGGCGTCAGCGACAGGATATGGGTGACCACCTGCCGGCCGTCCTGATGCTTGACGTCGAGGACGAGCTTGCCCTCGGCGAGCGAGATGTGGAGCGTGAAGGGGCCGGTCTCCACGCCCACCGGACAGAAGCTGTTCTCCTCGATGAGATCGTAGATGGCGACCGCACGTTCGTGCTCGATGTCGGCGGAGGAGCGGCCGATCGAGGCCTCGTCGATGGAGACCGCCACCAGGCGCCGGCCCATGATCACCGGGTCGTTGCGGTCCCTGGGCTCCCGATCGGTCATGGCGGTCCTTTCGTGGCGGGGCGGTCAGTCCGCGCCGCCGAGATTGAGGCGAATGGCGACGGACCGGGCATGGGCGGCGAGCCCCTCGGCTTCGCCGAGGGCGATGGCGGCGGGCCCGAGGGCGCGCAACTGTTCCGGGCCGCATTTCAGCAGCGAGGTGCGCTTCATGAAGTCGAGCACGCCGAGGCCGGAGGAAAAGCGCGCCGAGCGCGCCGTCGGCAGGACATGGTTCGAGCCGCCGACATAGTCGCCGATCGCCTCGGGCGTATGGCCGCCGAGGAAGATGGCGCCGGCATTGCGGATCTGCGCCGCCAGGCCCTCGGCATCGGCGGTGATGATCTCGAGATGCTCGGCGGCCAGCCGGTCGGCCAGCGGCACCGCCTCGGCAATGCGCGCGACCTCGATGATGGCGCCGTAGTCGCGCCAGCTGGCGCCGGCAATGTCCGCCCGCGGCAGGGTGGCGAGCTGGCGGGTGACGGCCGCCTCGACCGCGTCGGCGAGGCCGCGGTCATCGGTGATGAGCAGGGACTGGGCGGCGGTGTCATGCTCGGCCTGGGCGAGGAGATCGGCGGCGATCCAGTCGGGATTGGCCGTGGCGTCGGCGATGACCAGCACCTCCGAGGGACCGGCGATCATGTCGATGCCGACCTTGCCGAAGACCTGGCGCTTGGCGGCCGCAACATAGGCGTTGCCGGGGCCCATGATCTTGGCGACCGGGCGGATGGTCTCGGTGCCGTGGGCGAGGGCGAAGACCGCCTGGGCGCCGCCGACGCGGTAGACCTCGTCGACGCTGGCGAGGCGGGCCGCGGCGAGCACCAGCGGGTTCAGCGTGCCGCCCGGGGCCGGCACCACCATGACCACGCGCGGGCAGCCCGCGACCTTGGCGGGAATGGCGTTCATCAGGACCGAGGAGGGATAGGCCGCGGTGCCGCCGGGGACATAGAGCCCGACCGCCTCGATGGCGGTCCAGCGATAGCCGAGCTCGACCCCGAGCGCATCGACGAAACGGTCGTCCTGCGGCTTCTGGCGGGCGTGGTAGGCGCGGATGCGGTCGGCGGCAAGGCGCAGGGCGTCCAGGGTCGCCGGGTCGCAGGCGGCCAGGGCCGCCTCGATCTGAGCCTCGGTGACGCGCAGTGTCGCCGGGGTCAGCATCAGCTTGTCGAACTTGGCGGTATACTCGATCAGGGCTGCATCGCCGCGCAGGGCGACATCCTGGCCGATCGAACGGACGACGTCGTTCACCTCCTCGGACACCTCGCGTTTCATGGCGAGGAGGCCGGCGAAGCGGGTTTCAAAATCAACGGCGCTGGTCGAGAGGCGCAGGGGCATGAAGGGCCTTTCCGAATGCTGCGAGGCATGGGCGAGGCTCCGCGCCGCGTCAAGTCCCGCCGCGGCCGGGCCTTGATCCCGCGACGGGGCGTCGTCATGGTGCGGCGCCAGGAGACAGCCATGGATACCAATTCGCAGCCGGGCGCCATGCCGGGCAATCTTCCGGAGAACGCGCCGCAGCCGGCGGATTTCAAGCCGCTGGAATGGGCCCGCGACCTGCTCAGGACCATCAGGGTCGGCGCGCTGGGCACGCTCGACCGCAATACCGGCCATCCCGTGACGACCCTGACGACGGTGGCGACGGATACGGACGGCGCGCCGCTGATCCTGATCTCCAACCTCTCCAGCCATACCGCCAACCTGAAGGCCGATGGACGCGCCTCGCTGCTCCTCGCCCGTACCGGCAAGGGCGATCCGCTGGCCCATCCGCGGCTGACCGTGCTCGGCGCCTTCGCCAGGGTCGAGGATGCGGCGGCGGTGGCGCGGCTCAAGGCCCGGTTCCTCGCCCGCAATCCCAAGGCCCAGATCTATATCGACTTTCCCGATTTCAGCATCTGGCGGCTGGATGTGGCGGCCGGCCATCTCAATGGCGGCTTCGCGCGGGCGGCGGACATCGCCGGCACCGACCTGCTGATCGACGCGGGTGATGCGGCAGGGCTGATCGCCGCCGAGGCCGGTGCCATCGCCCATATGAACGCGGACCATGCCGACGCCGTCTCGGTCTATGCGACGGTTCTGGCGGGCGAGGAGCCCGGTCCGTGGAAAATGTCCGGCGCCGATCCCGAGGGCTTCGATCTCATCGCCGGCGACCGCACGGCGCGGGTGCTGTTTCCGCGGCGGGTCACCACCGGCGAGGATCTGCACAAGGTTCTGGTGCAGATGGTGCGCGAGGCGCGGTCGAAAGCGGCTTGAGGCGGCGCGAACCGGGAAAGGCCCCACCCGCACCCTCCCCTCGCTGCGCGAGGAGAGGGGGACTTCGACCTCGCACCTCAACAGTCAGGTCGCACCTGGCCCCGCCGTCCGATCGGAGAGCTTCGTGCCCGGCGCCACGGGTTCAGGACAGATGGGACGCCATAGTCCCCCTCTCCTCGCGTCAGCGAGGGGAGGGTGAGGCTGGGGCCTGGAACACCGCAGCCGCCGCTTCACGCCAGATAGCCGCCGAGAACCTGGGCGACGATCTCCTCCGCCAGTTTTTCGCGGTGGGCACGGGTCTCGCCGGCACGGGGCGAATACCAGACCGCCACCCAGTTGATGGCGCCGAGCAGGGTGCGCATGGCAAGGGAGGGGTCGAGCGCCTTCATCGAGCCATCGGCGGCGCCGGCGGCGAAGGTCCGGCGGAAGGCGTCCTCGTAGCCGCGCCGGAGGTTCATCAGGTCCTCCAGCGTCGCCTTGTGCTCCTCGCTGGTCTCGCCGAAGCGGTAGAGGTCGACGCCGAGCGTCAGGTTCCGCTGGAAGGCCTGGGTCTCCATCATGCAGAGGATGTGGGCGCGGGCCATGCGGCGCAGCCGGTCTGCTGCATGGCCGGGGCCGGTTTCGTGCACCCCCGCCTCGCGGATGAGGATGAAGATCGCCCGGCGGAAGACCTCGAAGAAGAGTTCGGGCTTCGAGCGGAAGTGATGGTAGACGCGCCCCTTGGTGGCCCCGAGCGCGTCGGCGACGTCGTCCATGGAGGTCGCCTCATAGCCGCGCCGCATGAAACATTCCGCGGCGGCGGCGAGCACCTCCTCGCGCCGGTCCGGTGAGATCAGATCATTGGCAGCCGTGGCCTGCATGTCTGCCGGCATCCTCCCCCTCAGGTACCTTTCCGGTTTCCTGATTGTGTCCCCTGGCGTGTTAGCGCCTCTTGCCCTCTGCCGGAAGGGGGACATCCGGCATGGCGACCTGGCCGCCCAAGGGCTCGACAACGGGTCGGCACGCGAACATACTCGGCAGTATGTCCTCGCGCGAGCGGGGCCGTCAACGAAGGAACGAAGGGCGGCCGGCTCACGGGCGAGGTCGCCGCGGGAGGATGCAGATGGACAGCCTCGACGCTTTCCGGCGCGAGACACGCGCATGGCTCGACGCCAACTGCCCCGTCGAGATGCGGACCCCTGTCACCGGCGATGACGACATCTGCTGGGGCGGTCGCCGCTGGGTCTTCAAGTCGGAGGCCCAGAAGGTCTGGCTGGAGCGGATGGCGGCACGCGGCTGGACCGTGCCGGGCTGGCCGCAGGCCTATGGCGGCGGCGGCCTCTCCCACGAGGAGGTGACGATCCTCAAGGAGGAGATGCGGGCCATCGGCGCGCGCTCGCCGCTGGAGAGCTTCGGCATCTGGATGCTCGGGCCGGCGCTGCTCGCCTTCGGCTCCGAAGCGCAGAAGCAGGAGCACCTGCCGAAGATCGCCCGTGGCGAGATCCGCTGGTGCCAGGGCTATTCGGAGCCCAATGCCGGCTCCGACCTCGCCTCGCTGCAGACCCGTGCCGATGATGGCGGCGACCATTTCGTCGTCACGGGCTCGAAGATCTGGACGAGCTATGCCGACAAGGCGGACATGATCTTCTGCCTGGTGCGCACGGATTTTTCGGCGCCCAAGCACCTCGGCATTTCCTTCATCCTCTTCGACATGACGGCACCGGGCGTGTCGACCAAGCCGATCCTGCTGATCTCCGGCAAGTCGCCGTTCTGCGAGACCTTCTTCGACGGCGTGAAGGTGCCAAAGGCGAACCTCGTGGGCACGCTGAACCGCGGCTGGGACATCGCCAAATATCTGCTCACCCACGAGCGGGAAATGATCGGCGGCGGTGGCGGCGGCCTGCTCGGCGGGCGCTCGCCCGGCCAGGTCGCGGCCTCCGAGATCGGCACCGACGGCCAGGGCCGCCTCGCCGATCACTTCCTGCGCGCCGATGCGGCGCGGGCAGAGGTCGATGCGCTCGCCTTCGCCGCCACCATGACCCGCTACAAGGATGAGGCGGCCGCGGGCGGCAAGGGCGTCGGCGACAAGTCGTCGGTGCTGAAATACTATGGCACCGAGCTCAACAAGCGCCGCTACGAGCTTCTGATGCGCGCCGCCGGCCATGAGGGGCTCGAATGGGAGGGCGCCCGCACCCATGACGGGGAGCGTCCGCGCGACTGGCTGCGCACCAAGGCCAATTCGATCGAGGGCGGCACGTCCGAGGTAATGCTCGACATCGTCGCCAAGCGCCTCCTGCAACTGCCCAACGCCTGAGGCCGCCATGCTGGTACTGAACGACGACCAGGCGATGCTGCAAGACGCCGCGCGCGGCTTCGTCACTGACAAGGCGCCGGTGGCGGCTTTGCGCCGGATCCGCGACGAGAGGGTCGCGGAGGGCTTCGACCGTGATCTCTGGCGCGCCATGGCCGCCATGGGCTGGACCGGCATCCTCGTGCCCGAGGACGAGGGAGGCCTCGGCTTCGGCTTCGTCGGGGCGGGAATCCTCTGCGAGGAGATGGGCCGCACGCTCACACCTTCTCCCTTCCTGTCGACCGCCATGATGGCCGCCACCGCCCTGTCGCGGGCGGGATCGCCGGCGCAGAAGGAGCACTGGCTGCCGGCGATCGTCGCCGGGGACGCCGTCATCGCCACCGCCGTGGACGAGGGTCGCGGGCATGATCCCGCCGGCACGGCCATGCGTGCGGAGCGCCACGGCAACGGCTTCCGCCTCACCGGCACCAAGACCTATGTGGTCGACGGCCAGGCGGCGGATGCCGTGCTGGTGGCGGCGCGGACGGCCGGATCGGCGGGCGAGCCGGGCGGCATCAGCCTGTTCCTGGTCGATGCCAAGGCGAGGGGGCTCGCCGTCGAGCGACTGGCGACCCTCGATTCGCGCGGCGCGGCGGAACTCACCTTCGACGGCGTGGAAGTGACGGCCGATGACGTGATCGGCGCGGTCGATGACGGCCATGGGCTGCTCGAGGTCGTGCTCGGCGTCGGCCGCGCCGGCCTTGCCGCCGAGCTCTCCGGCAATGCCCAGGAGAGTTTCACGCGCACCATGGACTATCTCAAGGAGCGCAAGCAGTTCGGCCGGACCATCGGCGCCTTCCAGGCGCTGCAGCACCGCGCGGCGCATCTCTTCTGCGAGGTTGAGATCGCCAGGTCGGCTGTGCTCGCTGCCCTGCAGGCGCTCGACGCCGATGCGGAAGCGGCCGGTCTCGCCGTCTCCGTCGCCAAGGCCAAGGCGTCGTCGGTGGCGCGACTCGCGGCCCAGGAGGCCGTGCAGATGCATGGCGGCATCGGCATGACGGACGCCATCGACATCGGCCTCTTCATGAAGCGGATGCAGGTGGCCTCCACCCTCTATGGCGACGCCGATTTCCACGCCGACCGTGTCGCGCTGGCGCGCGGCTTCTGACCAGACGACGAGACGAGGACAGCATGGCAGAGCAGGTGACGATCGAGGAACTGAAGGGCCGCATCGGCCAGGAGGTCGGCGTGTCGCAATGGTTCGACGTGCCGCAGGCGACGATCGACGCCTTTGCCGATCTCACCCACGACCACCAGTTCATCCATATCGACGTGGAGAAGGCGAAAGAGACTCCCTTCGGCGGCACGATCGCCCACGGTTTCCTGACGGTGTCCATGCTCTCCGCCATGGCCTATGACGCCCTTCCGAACATCGCCGGTCGCACGATGGGCGTGAACTACGGCTTCGACCGGCTCCGCATGATGAGCCCGGTCAAGGCCGGCGCGCGCATTCGCGGCCGCTTCGTGCTGAAGGCGCTCGACAGCAAGTCGCCGCAGCAGCACCAGCTCACCCATGCCGTGACCGTCGAGATCGAGGGTGCCGAGAAGCCGGCCCTCGCCGCCGACTGGGTCACGCTCGCCTTCACGAACTGAGGACTACCGCATGAGCATTCGTTTCGACGGACGCGTCGCCATCGTCACCGGCGCCGGCAACGGTCTCGGCCGGTCCCATGCCCTCGGCCTTGCCGCCCGCGGCGCCAAGGTAGTGATCGTCGATTTTGGCGGTGCCCGCGACGGCACCGGCGGCTCTTCGGCAGCGGCCGAGAAGGTCGTCGCCGAGATCAAGGCGGCCGGCGGCGAGGCCATGGCGCATGGCGCCAACGTGGCGGATTTCGCCCAGGTGCAGGACATGGTGCAGAAGACCATGGACGCGTGGGGCCGCATCGACATCCTCGTCAACAATGCCGGCATCCTGCGCGACAAGACCTTCACCAAGATGGAGCTCGCCGATTTCGAGGCGGTGGTGGACGTGCACCTGATGGGCACGGTCAACTGCACCAAGGCGGTGTGGGACATCATGCGCGCCCAGAACTACGGCCGCATCGTCTTCACCTCGTCCTCGTCGGGCCTCTACGGCAATTTCGGCCAGTCCAACTATGGGGCCGCCAAGGCGGCGATGGTCGGCCTGATGAACGTGCTGCACCAGGAGGGCGCGAAGAACGACATCCGCGTCAACACCCTGGCCCCGACGGCGGCAACCCGCATGACGGAGGAACTGATGACGCCGGAGACGCTGGCGCTGCTGACGCCGGAATCGATCACGCCCGGCGTCCTCTTCCTGGTCAGCGAGAAGGGCCCGTCGCGGACCATCCTCTGCGCCGGGGCCGGGGCCTTCGCCAGGACGATCATCTACGAGACCGATGGAATCTGGCTCGGCGAGGCCGAGCGGACACCGGAGATGGTCGCCGCCCGCTTCGAGGACATTTCCAACCCCTCGGGCCAGAAGGCGCTGCAGGGCGCCTTCGAGCAGACCGCCAAATTCGCCATGAAGGCCGCTGCGGGCAAGGGCATCGCCCTGCCGCCGCGCGGCTGAGCCGTTGCCTTTCAGGACCTTTTCAGGAGAGACCCATGCGTGAAGCCGTCATCGTATCCACCGCCCGGACGGGCCTGGCGAAGTCCTGGAAGGGCGCGCTCAACAACACCCATGGCGCCTCCATGGGCGGCCATGCGGTAAAACATGCCATTGAGCGGGCCGGCATCGATCCGGGCGAGGTGGAGGACGTGATCGTCGGCTGCGCCACGCCGGAGGGCGCCACCGGCGGCAATATTGCCCGCCAGATCGCCCTCGCGGCCGGCTGCCCGATCACCACCTCGGGCATGACGATCAACCGCTTCTGCTCGTCGGGCCTGCAGACCATCGCCACCGCGGCGCAGAACATCATCGCCGGCGAGGCCGACATCTATGTCGCGGGCGGCGTGGAATCGATCTCGCTCGTGCAGAACCAGGTCAACAAGTCGAACTTCCAGGACCCTGCGCTGAAGGCGAAGAAGCCCGAGATCTACTGGTCCATGCTGCAGACGGCGGAGACGGTGGCCAAGCGTTACGGCATCTCGCGCGAGCGCCAGGACCAGTACGGCGTCGAGAGCCAGTTGCGCGCCGCCGCCGCCCGCCAGGGCCGCAAGTTCGACCAGGAGATCGTGCCCTTCACCACGAAGATGCTGAAGGCCGAGATGAACGACAAGAAGGAGGTCGTGCGCACCTGGGAGGAGGAGGTCGTCCTCTCCGAGGACGAGGGCATCCGCGCCGACACGACCTATGAGGGCGTCGCCAAGATCCGCCCGGCCCTCGAGGGCGGCATCATCTCCGCCGGCAATGCCAGCCAGTTCTCCGACGGCGCCTCCATGGCGGTGGTGATGGAGGCGAAGCTCGCGGAGAAGCGCGGCCTCACCCCCCTCGGCATCTTCAAGGGCTTCGCGGTGGCCGGCTGCGAGCCGGACGAGATGGGCATCGGCCCGGTCTTCGCCGTGCCGAAGCTCCTCAAGCGCGCCGGCATGACCGTCGATGACATCGACCTGTGGGAGCTCAACGAGGCCTTCGCCGTGCAGGTGCTCTATTGCCGCGACACGCTCGGCATCCCGCATGACCGGCTCAACGTCAATGGCGGCGCCATCGCGGTGGGCCATCCCTATGGCGTTTCGGGTGCCCGCCTGACCGGCCATGCGCTGATCGAGGGCAAGCGCCGCGGCGCCAAGCATGTCGTCGTCACCATGTGCATCGGCGGCGGCATGGGCGCTGCCGGCCTGTTCGAGGTCGTCTGACCCGGACGCCCCGCCGTCGTCCGTCCGTCGGAGAGGACGGGCGGGCCTGCGGCGTGGCAGACTTCCCGTGCCGCAGCCAATGCGGCACGGCGACGGCCCTGCGCCGGGCCGGTCAGCATTGCGAGGAGTTCTGCCTTGGCCACGCCAGCGGCGACGTCTGCCATGATCATCGACGAGGCGGCGCTCGGCGCCTATCTCGCAGCGCATTGGCCGGGCTTTTGCGGGCCGGTCAAGGCCGAGAAATTCGCTGGCGGACAGTCCAATCCGACCTTCATGCTGACCCATGCCGGCGGGCGTGCCGTGCTGCGCAAGAAGCCGCCGGGGCAACTGCTGAAATCCGCCCATGCGGTGGACCGCGAATATCGCGTGATGAAGGCGCTGGGCGGCACGCCGGTGCCGGTGCCGCGGATGCATGTGCTGTGCGAGGATGAGAGCGTCATCGGCACGGCCTTCTACGTCATGGAATTCGTTGACGGCCGCATCATCTGGGATCCGGCCATTCCCGAGGTGTCGCGGGACGAGCGCAGCGCCATCTATGACGCCATGAACGCGGCGCTGGCGGCGCTGCACAGTGTCGACCCCGCCGCCGTCGGCCTCGCCGATTTCGGCCGTCCGGGCAATTATTTCGCCCGGCAGCTGTCGCGCTGGACCGAGCAGTACCGCGCCTCGGAGACCGAGCACCTGCCGGCCATCGACCAGGTCATCACCTGGCTCGAGCAGAACCTGCCGGCCGATGACGGGCGCGCCTCGCTCGTCCATGGCGACTACCGCATCGACAACATGATCTTCGCCAAGGATGGGCCCGCGCTCCTCGCCATCCTCGACTGGGAGCTCTCCACCATCGGCCATCCCTTTGCCGACATCGCCTATCAGTGCATGCACTGGCGCCTGCCGCATGCCGGTTCGTTCCGGGGCCTGGCCGGTATCGACCGCGCCGCCGTGGGCATCCCGACCGAGGCCGATTATGTCGCCAGCTACTGCGCGCGCACCGGGATCGACGGCATTCCGCGCTGGGACTTCTACCTCACGTTCTCGCTGTTCCGCATGGCGGCGATCCTGCAGGGCGTGCTGAAGCGGGCGCTCTCCGGCAATGCCTCGAACCCCGAGCGGGCCATGCAGGTGAAGGACAATATCCCGATCCTGGCGCGCATGGCCGTGGACGTCATCGAGAAGGGCCCGTGATGACCGCGATGCGCCGCTACGAGGGCAAGATCGTCCTGATCACCGGGGCGGCGAGTGGCTTCGGCCGGCGCGCCGCCGAGCGCTTCGCCGCGGAGGGCGCCCATCTCGTCCTCGGCGACATCCAGGAGGCGGGCCTCGCCGAAACACAGAAGCTGGTGGAGGCAGTCGGCGCGAGGGTCGTGGCGCGGTCGACCGATGTCGGCAACGGGGAGGCCGTCGCGGCTCTCGTGGCGGCGGGGACCGACGCCTTCGGCCGGATCGACGTGGCGCTCAACAATGCCGGTGTCGCCCATGCGACGATGAAGCTCGTCGACACCGACGAGGCGGTGATGCGCCGCATGTTCGACGTCAATGTCATGGGCGTCTTCCACGGGATGAAGGCGCAGATCCCGGTGATGGAGCGGCAGGGCGGCGGCGTCATCCTCAACACCGCCTCGGTCGCCGGCGTCACCGGCGCGCCGCTGCTGGCCGCCTATGCCGCGGCCAAACATGCGGTGATCGGCCTGACCAAGACGGCCGCCGCCGAGACCGCCCGCAAGGGAATCCGCGTCAACGCGATATGTCCGGCCTTCGCCGACACGCCAATGCTGACGGAATCCCTCGCCCAGCCCGGCCGCACGCAGGAGGAGATGGTCTCCCGGCTCGTCCAGACCATGCCGATGCGACGGGCGGGCACGGCCGACGAGATCGTCCAGGCCATGCTGTGGATCTGCTCGGCGGAGAATTCCTTCATGACCGGCCATGCGCTGGTGGTTGATGGCGGTCTGACGGCCCTGTGAGTTGCTCCCCGGGGGGCCTGTCTGTCATGCATGCTGCATCGCGATAGTCGCGCCGTTGGAGGTTGCCTCCGGATGACGCTGGAATTCGCCCTTCTGGTCGCTGTGGGCTTCTTCGCCCAGCTGGTCGACGGTGCCCTCGGCATGGCCTTCGGCCTGATCGCCACGACGGCCATGCTGTCGCTTGGCGTTCCTCCCGCCCAGGCGAGCGCCGCGACCCACACGGCCGAGGTCTTCACCACGGGCATATCCGGCCTGTCGCATCTCTATTTCCGCAATGTCGAGCCGCGGCTGTTCATCACCCTGAGCCTGGCGGGCGTCGTCGGTGGCGTGCTCGGCGCCTATCTGCTGTCGAACATCGACGGCCAGGCGATCCGGCCCTTCATCGCGGCCTATCTCCTCATTCTCGGCCTTTTCATTCTGGTGAAGGCGTTCCGCCGCAGCCCGACCACGGAGGATGCCAGGACCACCCGTGTGGCGCCGCTCGGCCTCGTCGGCGGTTTTCTCGACGCCGTCGGCGGCGGCGGCTGGGGGCCGATGGTGACCTCGACGCTGATCGGCTCCGGCCATGCGCCGCGCCGGGTGATCGGCTCGGTCAATGCGGCCGAGTTTTTCGTCACCGTGGCCATATCGACCACGTTCTTCATCGAACTGGGGGCGAGCCATCTGTCTCATATCGCCGCGCTGATCATCGGCGGGGTGCTGGCGGCGCCCTTCGGCGGCTATGTCGTGCGCCATATGCGCCCGCATCTCCTGATGGGCATCGTCGGCCTTCTGGTGTCGAGCCTCGCCCTTGTCCAGCTCATCCGCGCCCTGGCCTGAACGGCGTCAGTTGACCGTGCGGTTGGCGAAGGGGCTGTCGAGCGAGAAGGCGGGAATCTCCGCCTGGAAGCTTTCGTTGCGCTCGGAGATCATCAGGTAGTGGCCGACCATGATGCCGGTCGGCGTCGTCAGCGGGCAGCCGGACATGTATTCGAAGGCGGCGCCCGGCTCGATCACCGGCTGCTCGCCGACGACGCCGGCGCCGCGCACCTCCTGGGTGCGGCCGTGTTCGTCGGTGATGCGCCAGTAGCGGGCGCGCAGCTGAACCCGCTCGCCGGTCAGGTTGAGCACCTCGACGTGATAGGTCCAGAAGAACTGGCTCTCATCCGGCTCCGAGCGTTCCGGCCTGAATTCCGGCGTCACCGTGACCTGGATGCCCCGCGTCAGCGCGCGATACATCGCTTCTCTCCCTCGGCTCGCCGGACAGGCTCGCCAACCCGGCCCGGCCTGTCAACCGGCGGTCAATCCTCCAGCTCGGGGAACAGATGGGTGCCGTCCGCGCCGAGCGGGAGGGGCTTCACCCAGCGCACCGCGCTCATCGGCAGGTCGGCATAGAGATGGGGAAAGAGGGCACCGCCACGCGAGGGCTCCCAGGCGAGCGCCGTGCCGAGGGCGGCGGCATCGACGGCCACGAGCACCAGGTCGGCGGCGCCGACGAAATGTTTGGCGGCTGTCTCGCGCGCCTGTGCGGCGGTGGAGAAATGGATGAAACCGTCGGCGAGATCGACGGGGGCGCCGGTAAAGAGTCCGGCGCTCTCGGCCTGCTGCCACGCGGCGCGGGGAGAGATCTTATAGATGGTCGGGGTCATGGCCGTTCCTGTCGTGACGATGCCGGCAGCCTAACCGCGATTGACATGATCGCAAAAGGCCAATAATCCTATGAACGGACGACGTTCCTTCCATTAGCAGGCGCGGGACCGGCGCACCGTCGGGGTCCGCGGGGATTTGCCATGTTCTCCCATGCCGATATCTGGGCCGCCATCGATCGTCTCGCCGAGACCAACGGCCTCTCCGCCTCGGGCCTCGCCAAGCGCGCAGGCCTCGACGCCACCACGTTCAACAAGTCGAAGCGCGTGATGCTGGACGGCCGCGAGCGCTGGCCGTCCACCGAATCCGTCGCCAAGGCCCTCAACGCCACCGGCACCAGCTTCGGCGAATTCGTCTCGCTCGTCGGAGGGACCAGGATGAGCACCAGGCCGCTGCCCATACTCGGCTTCGCCCAGGCCGGCGCGGGCGGCTATTTCGACGCGGGCGGCCTTCCCGCCGGCAATGGCTGGGACGAGGTCTCCTTCCCCGACATTCCGGACGAGGCCATCTATGCGCTGGAGATCCAGGGTGATTCCATGCTGCCGGTCTATCGCGACGGCGACCGCATCGTCGTTTCGCCGACCGCGCCGATCCGCAGGGGCGACAGGGTCGTGCTGCAGACCGCCGAGGGCGAGATCATGGCCAAGGAGCTGAAGCGCCAGACCAACCGGACGATCGAGCTGACCTCGCTCAACCAGGATCACGGCGACCGTAGCTTCACCGTGTCGGAGATCGCCTGGATGGCGCGGATCATGTGGGTGAGCCAATAGGGACGGCCATTGGCTCTGCTGGCCCCTTGGATCCGCTCGGGGCGGATAGGCAGCACAGTCAGTTCCGCGTCGTCATGCCCGCCTTGTGCCGGGCATCCACGAGTTATCGAAGGGCGGAGGGTAAGTCGTGGATGCGCGGGATAAGCCCGGGCATGACGGACTGGACCGAGCGATTATCCGGGTCAGCCGAGACTGACGACGGCTATCCCCTCATGCCTTGACGAAGTCACCGGCCAGCGCCTTGCGGATCAGCGCGCGGGTCTCGTCGAGGCCGTAGAGCACGGCGAAGGACCCGAAGCGCGGGCCCTTCTCCTGTCCCAGCAGCACCTTGTAGATGGCCGAGAACCATTCGGCCGAGACGCCGGGCTTTTCCGGCGTCGCGCCCTTGGCCTTGAGGTCCTGGTAGCGCGGGATGGCGCGGCCGACATCATAGACGGCGCCCTGCACGTCCTCGGCGCTGGCGTCCTTCGGCAGCGCCATGATGGCGGCGGCGAGCGCCTCCAGCGCCTCGCGCTCGATGGCGTCGGCCACCTTGTAGACCTTGGTCGGCTTCACGAAGTCGTGGAAATAGCTGACCGCATAGCCG
Source organism: Phreatobacter sp. (assembly GCA_019749835.1). Classification (GTDB taxonomy): domain Bacteria; phylum Pseudomonadota; class Alphaproteobacteria; order Rhizobiales; family Phreatobacteraceae; genus Phreatobacter. Next base: position 28,823 of record JAIEPJ010000248.1, read on the forward strand.
GCGAGCTCGTCGAGCTTCGGGTTCCTCTCCGGCGAGGCGTCGGGCGCATAGCGGCGGATGAAGCCCCAGAGAACGTCCTTGGCCGGGGCGTTCGATACCGAGACGAGGTTCATCAGCATGGAGAAGGAGATCGGCACGTCGACACGCGGCGGGGTGCCGGAATGGATGTGCCAGGCCGGGTTCATCAGCCTGTTCTTCTCGTCCTGCATAGGGAACTTCTCGACGAAGGTCAGATAGTCGTCGACGTTGCGCGGGATGACGTCGAAATAGAGCCGCTTGGCGCTCTTCGGGCTCTGGTACATGAACAGCGACAGGCTCTCCGGCGAGGCATAGGCCAGCCAGTCCTCGATGGTGAGGCCATTGCCCTTGGACTTCGAGATCTTGCTGCCGTTCTCGTCGAGGAAGAGCTCGTAGTTGAAGCCCTCCGGCGGCGTGCCGCCGAGCGCCCGGCAGATCTTCCCCGACTGGGTGACGGAATCGATCAGGTCCTTGCCGGCCATTTCGTAATCGACGCCGAGCGCGGTCCAGCGCATGGCCCAGTCCGGCTTCCACTGCATCTTGGCATGGCCGCCGGTGACGGGCGTCTCGTGGCGCTTGCCCGAGGCCGGGTCGCGCCAGACGATGGTGCCCTTCGCGACATTGCGCTCCTCCACCGGCACCTGCATGACGACGCCCGAATCCGGGTGGATCGGCAGGAAGGGCGAATAGGTGGCGCGGCGCTCCTCGCCCAGCGTCGGCAGCATGACGCCCATGATCGCGTCGAAGCGCTCCAGTGCGGTCAGCAACGTCGTGTCGAAGGCGCCGGAACGGTACATGGCGGTCGAGGAGACGAATTCGTAGTCGAAGCCGAACTGGTCGAGGAAGCCGCGAAGCCGGGCATTGTTGTGGGCGCCGAAACTGTCATGGGTGCCGAAGGGATCGGGCACGGAGGTCAGCGCCCGCCCGAGATGCTGGGTGAGCAGATCCTTGTTGGGGACGTTGTCGGGCACTTTCCTGAGGCCGTCGAGATCGTCGGAAAAGGCGATCAGCCGCGTCGGCACCTTGTCCTCGGTCAGGAGCCGGAAGGCGTTGCGCACCATGGTGGTGCGGGCGACCTCGCCGAAGGTGCCGATATGCGGCAGGCCCGAGGGGCCGTAGCCGGTCTCGAAGATGATGGGGCCGGCCTTCGGCGTCTTCTCCAGCCGCGCGACGAGTTTCTTCGCTTCCTCGAACGGCCAGGCGGTGGAGACGCGTGCGGCCTCCAGGAGGGCGGGCGTGATCGACAGGGCGGGAAGCATGGCGGTGTCCGGGCGGAAACGAACGAAAGTGGTGGGTTGCAATAGGGCGGGGGGGCGGCAAGGTCAATGAATGGCCTGCTGCCGCGACGGTGGCCAGGCGCTCTGCTAGGCTCATGTCATGATCGGACTCATTCTCTTCGACACGGCGCTCGGTGTCGTCGGCCTCGCCTGGAGCGAGCGGGGCATTGTCGCCGTGCGCCTGCCGGCGGCGACGCCCGAGGCGACGCGGGCGAGCTTCCTCGCCCGGCATCCCGACGCATGTGAGGCCGCGCCGCCGCCCGCCATCCTGGATGTCATCGACCGGATCGCGGCGCTCACCCGCGGTGAACGCGTCGACCTCTCCGGTGCGCCGCTCGACCGCGACGGCCTCCCTGATTTCCAGGCCCGCGTCACAGATGTGACGCTCGCGATTTCCGTCGGCGACACGCTGACCTATGGCGAGGTCGCCCGCCGCATCGGCGAGCCGGGCGCGGCGCAGGCGGTGGGGCGTGCCCTCGGCGCCAATCCCTGGCCGATCGTCGTGCCCTGCCACCGGGTGCTGGCGGCGAGCGGCAAGACCGGCGGCTTCTCCGCCCCCGGCGGCGTCGACACCAAGCTGAAGTTGCTCTCCATCGAGCGGGCCCGCACCTCCGCGGCGCCGACCCTCTTCGACGGCGATCCGGCCTTCGGCCTCGCCGCCCGGCCGCGCGGCAACTGACCTCAGCCGATATGGTGGCCGAGCGCGGCGCGGTTGGCCGCGAAGGCGCGGTCATATTCGATGATCTGCGCCACCTCGTCGCGCGCGGCCTCGCCGTAGAGGCGGCCGATGAGATGGAGCGTCGCGTCGATGGCGAGCGAGACACCACCACCGGTGACGATGCCACGGTCCTCGACGATGGCTGCTTCGACGGGGGTGGCGCCAGAGGCCATGGTGCCGATCAGTGTGACCGGTGCTTGCGCCTCCGCCCCCACGGCATGGCGCCGGGTGGTGATCGTCCGGCCGTCGAGGACGCCCGCCGCGGCGAGGATCAGCGCGCCGGTGCAGACGGAGGCGAGGCGTTCAGGCGCGATCCCCCGCAGGAAGGCGAGCATGGCCTCGTCCTTCACCTGCTCGCGCCAGCCGGGACCGCCGGTGACGATGAAGACGTCGCAGGGCGGGGCGGTGGCGAAGCCCTCGTCGGCGATGATGGTCAGGCCGCCGGCCAGCATCACGGCTCCGGCGCTCGCGGCGATGGTGACAGAGGTGATGGCCGGCAGGATCCGGCTCGCCATGGAGACGACCCCCACCGTGCCGCCGATGTCGATGGGCTCGACCCCGCCATAGACGACGACGCCGATGGTCGCTGCCGATTGCCTGCCGCGTGTCATGCCCTGTCGCCTCCTGCTCTCGCCCCGAGCCATGCAACAGCCGGGCCGTCCGATGCGGCAGCCGCAGGGCTCCATGGCATGGCGGTTGCGAGCCCTTTCCTTAGGGAAAACCGCGATGGCCGCGGCGGACCCGCCCCCGGGAGGTTGTCGCATGAAACGCCGAGACATGTTGAAGTCCACGGGCGCCGCCCTTCTGGCCGGTTCCGCCGTCGCGGCGCCGGCCATCGCCCAGTCGATGCCGACGATCCGCTGGCGCGCGACGTCGAGTTTCCCCAAGAGCCTCGATATCACCTATGGCGCGGCGGAGCAGTTCTGCCGCAACGTCAGCGAACTCACGGATGGCAAGTTCACCATCCAGCAGTTTGCGGCGGGCGAGATTGTGCCCGGTCTGCAGGCACTCGATGCTGTCTCCAACGGCACGGTCGAGGCTGCCTATACCGGCATGCTCTTCTATGTCGGCAAGGACCCGACCTTCGCGCTCACCGCCTCGGTGCCGTTCCTGATGAACCCGCGCCAGCAGCACGCCTGGTATTATCACGGCGGCGGGCTCGCCATGACCAACGAGTTCTTCAAGAAGCACAACGTCTACGGGCTTCCCTGCGGCAATACGGGCATGCAATGGGGCGGCTGGTTCCGCAAGGAGATCAAGACGGTCGCCGACCTCTCGGGCCTCAAGATGCGCATTGCCGGCCTCGCCGGTACGATCGCCGCACGCGTCGGCGTGGTGCCGCAGCAGATCGCCCCCGGCGACATCTATCCCGCGCTGGAGCGCGGCACGATCGATGCGGTGGAGTATATCGGCCCCTATGACGACGAGAAGCTCGGCTTCAACAAGGTGGCACAGCGCTATTATGCCCCCGGCTGGCAGGAGGGCGGCACGGTGTTCCACGGCGTCTTCAATCTCGCCAAGTGGAACGAGTTGCCGCCGGTCTACAAGAAGGCGGTGGAGGTGGCAGCCCAGGCGGCGACCACCGACATGCTCGCCCACTACGACCAGAAGAACCCCGAAGCGCTGATCCGCCTCGTCAGCCAGGGCGTGCAGGTTTCGCTGTTCCCGCAGGAGGTGCTGGAGCGGCTCTATGCGGAGGCCGAGGCCTATTACAAGGAGGTCACCGCGGCCAACCCGGAATTCGCCAAGATCTTCAACCACCAGCGGGAGTTCCAGCGGAAGGGCAACATCTATCACCAGGTCGCCGATTTCCAGTACGATCTGATGATGCTCAGGCTGCGGCGCGGCTGACGCCGCCCCGCCCCGCGACGGAGATGCGCCCATGACCATCCACACCCTGCCGGAGGCGGATGCCGCCTTCGATCCCGCCGCGGTGAGCTTTGTCGGCTCCATCGCCGAGGTTCGCGCCCGCCATCCAGAGCCCATGTCGCGCGCCACCGACAAGGTCATCACCCGGCTCGACCGGCACTGCCGGGCGATCATCGCCCGGTCGACCTTCGTCATCGTCGGCACCCATGGGTCGAAGGGCGCCGACGTGTCGCCGCGCGGCGATCCCGCCGGCTTCGTGCGGGTCCTCGACGACCGGCATCTGCTGTTGCCGGACCGCATCGGCAACAACCGCTTCGACTCGCTGGAGAACATCTTCGAGACGGGGCTCGTCGGCATGCTCTTCGTCGTGCCTGGCATGGCCGAGGTGCTGCGCGTCAACGGCCGCGGTCGCATCACCGACGACGCCGGGCTGCTGGCGGACTCGTCCGTCCAGGGCCGGCCGCCGAAGATCGGCGTGCTCGTGACGGTGGTGGAAGCGTATCTGCACTGCGCCAAGGCGGTGAACCGCGCCGCGCTCTGGGATCCCGCCCGCTACATCGACCGTAACGACCTGCCGAGCTATGGCGCCATGCTGGTCGACCACTGCGAGGGGCTGACCCAGGAGGAAAGCGACCGCCAGGGCGCCGAGATGGCCCGACGCGGGATGTATTGAGCCGCCTCAATAGATGCCCGCGGGAAAGGCCTTGAGGTAAAGCTCGGCATAGGTGCCCTTTTCCCAGAGCCGCTGCAGCGCGTGATTGACGGCGCGCCGGAGCGGTTCATTGCCGCGGCGCATGACGATGGCGAGGCCCTCGCCGAAATAGCGGCTCTCGGTAAAGGCGCCGCCGAGGAAGCGGCAACAGCCGGCCGAGGCCTCGCCACTGAGCCAGAAGCCGCTGGCGACCCCATCGGCAAAGAGCACATCGACGTCGCGCTCGAGCAGCGCGCGCCGGGCCGTCTCGATGTCGGGATAGACGCGCCGCGCGGACAGGGGAAAGAACTGGGTGATGTAGGCCTCATGCGCCGTGCCCTGTACCGTGGCGATGGAGCGTCCGGCGAGCACCTCCGGGGTCGCGTCCGTCAGGCGGGTGTCGCGGCGCATCAGGAAGCGGGCAGGCGTTTCGAGGTAGCGATCCGACACCTCGAAGCGGCGGCGGATGTCGGGCGTGATGGCCAGGGAGGCGATGACGGCGTCACCGGCATTGCGGTCGAGGCTCTCGGTGAGCAGGTCGAAGCGGCGGACCTGGATGGTGCAGGGGACACCGAGCTCCTCGCAGATGGCACGGGCGATATCGATGTTGAACCCGACCGGCCGGCCGTCGGGGCCGGCGAAATTGTAGGGCGGGAAGTCGTCCTCGGTGAGGAAGCGGATCTGCGGCACGCGGGTGAGATCAACGCGCTCGCTGCGCCGGCGCGGGTCCCAGTAGCTGGGGATCGTGACCTGGGCCGTCGATGCTCCCTCCGTGCCGGCGAGGGTTCCCTCCGCCATGGCACGCGGCGCGGCCAGCAGACTCGCCACTGCAACCAGAGCTAAGAACTTCACAGACACACACGCCATCCGGGTTCGTCCGACTGATGCCGGCTCCAGAGCTTCTTATACGCTGATGTCGGGGCGTCCGGGAGAGGTCGGACGCAGGGATCGGGCGGCCGGGTCATGCGGCTTGACGAGTTTCGCATGCGGTTCGCCGAAAGATCGGCCATGCGCCCGGCGGCGGCGCCGCGTGTTGCTGTTCGCCATGCGCCAGTTTCCGGCCAGCGTCCGCGGCTCGTCGATGACCTGGTCGATCCGCTGCACCGTGTGCGGGTCGCCTATTTCGCGGGCCTCTGGAACGTCCCGCCGCTGGAGGTGGCCGTGGCGCTCGGCCTTACCACGCCGGAGGCCATCGCGGCGGCCCTTGCGGCCCGGCTGGGTGGTATGGTCGCCCCACTCGACGGTCCGCACCCCACCATCGCCGCCGATCCGCAATCCTGGCGCCGTGTCCTCGCCCGCGGGACGGTAGGGGTCTCACGCCCCGTCGGTGGCATGGCTCTCCTGATCGCCCCGGGCCCGGCCGAGGCCGAAAGGCTAGCCGCGGGCGCCGGGCATGCTGCCGTCGACGGGCTGCCTCTTCTCGTCGCCACGCCGCGGGCCTTCGCGCGCCTCGTGCGTGCCTGGGCCGAGGTGCCCTGGGTCAATGAGGCCGTGTCGACCCTGGCGGCGGAAGAGCCGGACCTGTCCGCCTCGGACCGGGTGCTCATGCGCCGCATGGCGATGGTGGTGGTCGCCATGCTCGCGGCGCTGTTCCTTGCGCTCGTGCTCGGTCCCTCCTGGCTGGCACTTGCCGCTGGCGGCCTGGTCGGGCTTCTCGTCGCGGCCTGGGTCCTGCTGCGGGTCGGGGCCGCGGCCATCCCGCAACTGGCCCTGCCGCGCGTGCCGCTCGCCGAGGCCGCCCTGCCGCGCTACACGATCCTCTGCGCGCTCTACCGCGAGGAAGCCGTTGCGGAAGGCCTGCTGGCGTCTCTCGCCCGGCTCGACTATCCGCGCGCCAAGCTGGACATCAAGCTGGTGCTGGAGGCGGACGATCCGGATACCCTCGCCGCCATCCGTCGGGCCGCACCCGATGCGGCGGTCGAGGTCATCGTCGTGCCGGCTCTCGGTCCACGCACCAAGCCGAAGGCGCTGATGATGGCACTGCCTTTCGCCACGGGCGATGTCATCGTGGTCTATGATGCCGAGGATCGGCCGGGCCGGGGGCAGTTGCGCGAAGCGGCCGAGACCTTCGCCGCCGCCGATCCACGTCTCGGCTGTCTGCAGGCGCCCCTGTCCATCGTCAATTCCCGCGACAGTCTGCTCGCCCGGTTCTTCGCGGCCGAATATGACGCGCTGTTCCGCGTCCTGCTGCCGGCGCTGGCGAGGTTCCACATGCCGATCCCGTTGGGCGGCACGTCGAACCATTTTCGCCGGTCGGCGCTCGACCAGAGCCTGGGGTGGGATCCCTACAATGTCACCGAGGATGCCGATCTCGGCTTTCGGTTGGCGCGCAACGGCTGGCGCATCGGCACGCTCGCCACACCGACGCTTGAGGAGGCGCCAGCCACCTGCGGCGCCTGGCTCCGCCAGCGCAGCCGTTGGTTCAAGGGCTGGATGCAGACACTCGTGGTCCTCGCCCGGCATCCCCGGCGACTGACGCGTGAGATCGGGCTTGCCGGCCTTCTGGTCCTTGCCGCGACGCTCGCCGGTGCGCTCGGCTCGGCGCTGGTCCATCTGACCTGTCTTGCAGCCTTTCTGGCGGCATGGCTGCTCCACGGCCCGCCGTCCTGGGCGGGCGCCGGCGCGGCGGTGTTCCTCCTCGGCTATGGCGGCAGCGTCGCCTACAAGGCCGTCGGGCTGGTACGCGCCGGGCGGTCCTTTCTCCTGCCCTGGCTGGTGCTGCTTCCGGTCGTCTGGGTCGCCATGGGCCTTGCCGCGCTGAAGGCTGTCGCCGACCTGTGGAGCCGGCCCTTCCACTGGGAGAAGACCCCGCACGGTGCAGGCTGCTGGACGGCGGATGCCGTGGACGCTCCTGTCCCGCCCACCCCGCCCGAGGCGCTGGAGCGCATCGTCGCCCTGTCCGAGGCGGTGATGGCAAGCGGCCGGCATAGCCCGCGGGATGTCGCCGCCGCGCTGCGTCGCCAATGCCAGCGCTGGCAGCGTGAGGGAACGGCGCCGGCCCTCCTCGCGGTGGTTGAGGCCTATGGTCGTGAGGTCGAGGACCGTGGCCGCCCCGGTTGAGATCAGCCGATCGAGGGACGCCGTCGCGCCCGGCCAAGGCTTGTCATGGCGGGGCCTTGGCGCGACAAGGGCGCCTTCGCGTGAACCTTCAATCGGGAGTCGATGGATGAGCGCAGGAGACCCTCCGGTCACGGTCCGACCGTCCGATCGTCACAGCGCCTTCCACCGCCTCATCGGCTGGGAGGTGGTGGAATGGACCGACGGGCGTGCGGTGATGACCTGTCCCGTGCGGGAGGAGTTCATGAATCGCGGCGGCGGCCTGCATGGCGGCCTGGTGGCGACACTGATGGATTCGGCCGGCGGTTACGCCGCCCTCGGCGGCCCGCCGAAGGACCCGGACGCCGTGGATGGCCGGGGCGTCACCCTTTCGCTTACGGTCAACTACCTGGGAACCGCGCGCGACGGCGTCCTGACCGTGACGGCCACCCGCACCGGCGGCGGGCGCAGCGTCGCCTTCGTCTCCATCCGGGTCGAAGACGACAAGGGTTCCATCATCGCCGATGGGGTCGGTACCTTCCGGCGCTTCTCGGGCGAACGCTGAGACCTATTCGACCGGGTCGAACTCTGCCGGCGCATAGCGGTAGCTGGTCGAGCAATATTCACAGGTGACGCTGATGGCGCCGTCCTCGACCATGTCGCGGCGCTCCTCCGGCGTGAAGCTGCCGACGATGCCGGCGATGCGATCGCGCGAGCAGGTGCAATGTTCCTTCACGTCCTGCGCCTCGAAGACCCGCACGCCCCGTTCGTGGAACAGGCGGAACAGTAGTCGCTCCGGCGAGAGGGTGCGGTCGACCAGTTCGTCGTCCTCGATCGTGTCCGTCAGCGCCCGTGCCTCGGCCCAGGCCTCGTGCGGTTCGGGCAGGATGGTGCCGTCCGGCGCGTCGCCCGGGGCAAGGTCGCGGTGGCCCTCGCCGCCGGCCGGCGGGAGGTGTTGGACCATGAGGCCGCCCGCCCGCCAGGTGTGCTTCATGCCGTCCTCGCCTGGAACATATTCTTCCGCCGCGGCGAGACGCACCCGGGTCTCGATCTGTTCCGACTGGCGGAAATACTGATCGGCGGCGCGTTCGAGGCCCTGCCCGTCGAGCGAGACGATGCCCTGGTAACGCTGCATGTCGCCGCCCTGGTCGATGGTCATGACCAACTGGCCGGAGCCGAGCAGCGCTGCCGGCTCCGCCTGGCCCGCCGCGATCGCAGCGTCGACGGCCTCGGCATCGAAACGGGCGAGGGCGCGGACGCGGTCCGGCGTCGCCACATCGACGACGACCATGCGGACCGGACCGTCGGACTGGGTCTGAAGGATCAGGCGACCGTCGAACTTCAGGCCGGAGCCGAGCAGAAGCGTCAGCGCGGTCGCCTCGGCCAGGACGCGGGCGACGGGCGCGGGGTAGCCGTGACGGTCGATCATGGTCGAGACGGAGCGGCCGAGGCGTATGACGCGGCCGCGGAGATCGATCTCGTCGACCTGGAAAGGCACAACGATATCGTCCGCGCCGCCGGTAACATCAGGGATCATGGACATCGGGCCTATATGAAGGCTTGTGCGCCAGATTGCGAGAGGCAGCGGCGAAGGATCTGGCGAGGTGCGATGCCGTTCACTTTGACGTGATGGGGCGTCAAGGGAAAGCCTTGTGCCATCAGACGTTTGGGACCGGAATACCGTTGCCCGGCGGTCACACATGGGTCCGAAACGCGACTTTTTGTTGCGTGGTGCCGGTGGCCGCCATTGCGCAGGAGCAGTCGATTACGCTCTATCGATCTGCCAATTTGCCGACGGGCCCGGTCGCTGCGGGGTCGCGGTCTTCCGTAACGTCATACCCATCTCGCAAGGTGCATTCATGCGGCGCTTCCTGCCCATTCTCGCCACAGCGATCGCGCTGGCCTTTTCGGGCGCTGCCGCCCAGGCCCAGACGGTCAATTTCGGCTTTGGCGACCAGGTCATCTTCGACCCGGCCACCAATGCTCCGATGCGCATCGCGCCGCGCACCGACGGCGGGCCGCGTCCCGGCGCCGGCGTCTCCGCGATCCCGCGCGAGACGGTCGCCTT
>JAIEPJ010000138.1 GCA_019749835.1 Phreatobacter sp.
GACCGCCAGCACGTCATAGGCCTCGGGAGTCCAGATGGGCCACTCCTTGTCGACGGCCTCCATTTTTGCTTCGTCCGAAAGCCGCAGCCAGCCTTGCTTGCGTCGGCATTCACACAGCGCCAGGACGCGCGCGACCCGCTCGACCATGTCGTTTGCCACCCGTTTCCTCCAGTCTGCGTTCAGTGCAAAACCGCCGGAGTTTCCATCTAGGGCAGCCTAGACGACCAAAGTTCAGACAATCCACTGCATGCAGCGTGACATGTTGCCGCCAACGTCTGTTGTCGTTCCGAAAATGCAAATGGTTATTGTGAAAACAGCGTGTCGTGAGAATTTATTGCTGGTTGAACGGGAATGTTGCTATTTCGTCATCCTGATGTTCGAGCGGGGCCCGCGTCTCGGTCCTGATCGGGGGGGCAGGGCGACCGGCACCCGGCGGCCAAAGCATTCGCGGTTGGAGCAAGGGTGGCGTTGCCAGAGCCCCCAGCCATTGTTGTCGACAGCATCGGCTCAAGCTGCCGGCAAGCGCTGCCCGGGGCCGCCCGCGCGGGCGCGCTCGCAGCGCCAGGTTCCGTTCCATTTCGCCGCTGATTCGCGGTCCGCTGGTTATCGCGCCGAAGTGAAGTTGCCTGTCCGCACGATTTTCTAACGTTTCCAGGGAATGCGACTCGTGAAGGTCTGTCCGCTGCTTGCACCGCAACAGGGGAGGGAGTAAGGCACAGGGCAACGCCGGTTTGGGGGCTCGCGTGCTCCTTCCGGCCATGCAGGAGGGCCTTCGATGCAGGCTGCGACATCCGCGCTGCTGAACGACTATCTGCCGCTGGTGATTTTCCTCGCGCTGGCCGGGTTCATCGGGATCGCCCTCCTCGTTGCGCCTTTCGTCGTCGCCTTCTCGCGGCCCGACGGTGAAAAGCTTTCGGCCTACGAGTGCGGCTTCAACGCCTTCGACGATGCCCGCATGAAATTCGACGTGCGGTTCTATCTCGTCGCCATCCTGTTCATCATTTTCGACCTCGAGGTCGCCTTCCTGTTCCCCTGGGCGGTGGCATTCAAGGAGGTCGGTCTGTTCGGCTTCTGGTCCATGATGGCCTTCCTCGGCGTGTTGACGATCGGCTTCGTCTACGAGTGGAAGAAGGGCGCCCTGGAGTGGGATTGAGGTTCTGACCATGGCCACCGCAATCGACCGCGGCGCTCCGCTCGTCGCTCCGGCCCCGAAGGGTCTCGTCGGCGCTGACGGGCGTCCGCTGGGCGCCTCCGACCCGTTCTTCACCGGCGTCAATGCCGAACTGGCCGACAAGGGCTTCATTGTCACGGCGACCGACGAGCTCATCAACTGGGCGCGGACCGGCTCGCTGATGTGGATGACCTTCGGCCTGGCCTGCTGCGCGGTCGAGATGATGCAGCTGTCCATGCCCCGCTACGACGTGGAGCGCTTCGGCTTCGCGCCGCGCGCCTCGCCGCGCCAGTCGGACGTGATGATCGTCGCGGGAACCCTGACCAACAAGATGGCCCCGGCGCTGCGCAAGGTCTACGACCAGATGCCGGAGCCGCGCTACGTCATCTCCATGGGCTCCTGTGCCAATGGCGGCGGCTATTATCACTATTCCTATGCGGTGGTGCGCGGCTGCGACCGGATCGTTCCGGTCGACATCTACGTGCCGGGCTGCCCGCCGACAGCCGAGGCGCTGCTCTACGGAGTGCTGCTGCTGCAGAAGAAGATCCGCCGCACCGGCACGATCGAGCGGTGAGGGGACACGATGTCGCTTGAAGAAATCGGCGAGACCATCAAGGCGGCGCTGCCCGGCGCCGTGACGGGTGCGAGCGTCGCCTATGGCGAACTGACGCTGCAGGCGGAGGCTGGCGAGATCATCCGGATCCTGACCCATCTGCGCGACGATCCCGGTTGCCTGTTCCGCAACATCATCGATATCTGCGGGGTCGACTATCCCGGGCGCGCCAAGCGCTTCGACGTGGTCTACCACCTCATGGCGCCGAAGTTTAACCGTCGCATCCGGATCAAGATCCAGACCGACGAGACGACGCCGATCGCTTCGGCGACGGATGTGTTTCCCGGCGCCCTGTGGTTCGAGCGCGAGACCTACGATCTCTTCGGTGTGCTGTTCACAGGCCATCCGGACCTGCGCCGTCTGCTGACCGACTATGGTTTCGATGGCCACCCGCTGCGCAAGGATTTCCCGACATCGGGCTTCGTCGAGGTGCGCTACGACGACGAGGTCAAGCGCGTCGTCTACGAGCCGGTCCGCCTGCCGCAGGAATTCCGGCAGTTCGATTTCCTCAGCCCCTGGGAAGGCACGGATTACGTGCTGCCCGGGGATGAAAAAGCCAAGGCGAACTGACCATGGCCGAAGCCGAGATCCGCAATTTCACCTTCAACTGGGGCCCGCAGCATCCGGCGGCCCACGGCGTGCTGCGTCTCGTCATGGAGCTCGACGGCGAGGTGGTCGAGCGTTGTGACCCGCATATCGGGCTTCTGCATCGCGGCACCGAGAAGCTGATCGAGACCAAGACCTATCTCCAGGCGATCCCCTATTTCGACCGGCTCGACTATGTCGCGCCGATGAACCAGGAACATGCCTTCTGCCTGGCGGCCGAGCGCATGCTCGGCATCACCGTGCCGAAGCGCGGCCAGCTGATCCGCGTCCTCTACTGCGAGATCGGCCGCATTCTCTCGCATCTTCTCAACGTGACGACCCAGGCCCTGGACGTCGGCGCACTGACCCCGCCGCTATGGGGCTTCGAGGAGCGCGAGAAGCTGATGATCTTCTACGAGCGCGCCTCTGGTTCGCGCATGCACGCGGCCTATTTCCGCGTCGGCGGCGTCCACCAGGACCTGCCTCCGGCGCTCATCGATGACATCGAGGCCTGGTGCGACCCCTTCCTCAAGGTGGTCGACGATCTCGACGCGCTGCTCACCCCGAACCGCATCTTCAAGCAGCGCAACGTCGATATCGGCGTCGTCTCGCTGGACGAGTGCTGGGCCTGGGGCTTCTCGGGCGTGATGGTGCGCGGTTCCGGCGCGCCGTGGGACCTGCGCAAGTCGCAGCCCTACGAGTGCTACGCCGAACTCGATTTCGACATTCCGATCGGCAAGAACGGCGACTGCTACGACCGCTATCTCATCCGCATGGAGGAGATGCGCCAGTCGGTGAAGATCATGCGCCAGTGCTGCAAGCTGCTGCGCGAGACGCCCGGTCCGGTCTCGACCAAGGACAACAAGGTGGTGCCGCCGAAGCGTGGCGAGATGAAGCGCTCGATGGAGGCGCTGATCCACCACTTCAAGCTCTATACCGAAGGCTTCCACGTGCCGGCCGGCGAGGTCTATGCCGCGGTCGAGGCGCCGAAGGGCGAGTTCGGCGTCTATCTGGTCGCCGACGGTACCAACAAGCCCTATCGCTGCAAGATCCGGGCGCCGGGCTTCGCCCATCTGCAGGCCATGGATTTCCTGTGCAAGGGCCATCTTCTGGCGGACGTCTCCGCCATTCTCGGCTCCATCGACATCGTGTTCGGAGAGGTTGACCGGTGAGCGTTCGCAGACTGGCGCCAGACGAGGTCCAGCCGGCCTCCTTCGCCTTCACGCCCGACAATCTCGCCTGGGCGCGGAAGACGATCGGCCAATATCCGCCGGAGCGGAAGGCCTCCGCCGTGATCCCGCTCTTGTGGCGGGCGCAGGAGCAGCATGCCTACTGGCTGCCCAAGGCGGCCATCGAATATATCGCCGACATGCTCGACATGCCCTATATCCGGGTCTTCGAGGTGGCGACCTTCTACACGATGTTCCAGCTGCAACCGGTTGGAACGAAAGCCCATATCCAGGTTTGCGGGACAACGCCCTGCATGCTGCGCGGCGCCGAGGCGCTGATCAAGATCTGCAAGAGCCGGATCCATCACGAGCCCTTCCACCTGTCCGACGACGGCGATTTCTCGTGGGAAGAGGTCGAATGCGCCGGCGCCTGCGTCAACGCGCCGATGATCCAGGTCTTCTCCGATACCTATGAGGATCTGACGCCGGAGAGCTTCGAGGCGGTGCTCGACGCCTTCGCCCGCGGCGAGACGCCGATGCCGGGTCCGCAGAACGGCCGTCGCGGCGCCGAGCCCGAGGGCGGGGCGTTGACACTGTTGGACCTGTCCTTTGACGCCGCTCCACCCGGCGGTGCCATGGTCGCCGAGAAGAAGGTGGCGGAGGCCGGTCCGTCCGCGGCGGCCCTGGCCCTGGCGGCGCAGGAAGAGGCCGACATCAAGGCAAAGCTCGCAACGCTTGCCGCCGACGCGACGCCGGAGCAGAAGGCCGATGCGGTCGGTCGCCGCCCGCAGGGTCTGCCGGTCGCCCGGGAGGCGAAGGCCGACAAGCTCCAGCGGGTGAAGGGTATCGGTCCGGTCAACGAGGGCAAGCTGCACGCTCTCGGCATTTTCCATTTCGACCAGATCGCCGCCTGGACCCGCGAGGAGATCCGCTGGGTCGGCACTTACCTGTCGTTCCCGGGCCGCATCGACCGCGAGGAGTGGACGGTGCAGGCCAAGGCGCTGGCGGCGGGTGCGCCGTCCGTGAAGGAGTGAGAGCATGCTCGCCGACAAGGACCGCATCTTCACCAATATCTACGGGTTCCAGGACAAGAGCCTGAAAGGCGCGATGGCGCGCGGGCATTGGGATGGCACCAAGGGTTTCATCGCCCAGGGTCGCGACTGGATCATCCAGCAGATCAAGGATTCGGGCCTGCGCGGCCGCGGCGGCGCCGGCTTTCCGACGGGGCTCAAATGGTCGTTCATGCCGAAGCAGTCGGATGGCCGGCCGCACTACCTCGTCGTCAATGCCGACGAGTCGGAGCCGGGCACCTGCAAGGACCGCGAGATCCTGCGCAACGACCCGCATACGCTGATCGAGGGCTGCCTGATCGCAGCCTGCGCCATGGGCGCGCATGTCGGTTACATCTATGTCCGCGGCGAGTTCATCCGCGAGCGCGAGGCGCTGCAGCGCGCCATCGATGAGTGCTACGACGCGGGCCTGCTCGGCAAGGGCAACAAGAACGGCTGGGATTTCGATCTCTACGTCCATCACGGCGCCGGCGCCTATATCTGCGGCGAGGAGACGGCGCTGCTGGAGAGCCTCGAGGGCAAGAAGGGCCAGCCGCGGCTGAAGCCCCCGTTCCCGGCCAATATGGGCCTCTATGGCTGCCCGACGACGGTGAACAATGTCGAATCGATCGCGGTGACGCCGACCATCCTGCGGCGCGGCGCGAGCTGGTTTTCCTCGTTCGGCGCGCCGAACAATCTCGGCACCAAGCTGTTCTGTGTCTCCGGCCACGTGAACAAGCCGGCGACCTTCGAGGAGGCGATGTCGATCCCCTTCTCCGAACTCGTCGAGAAACATTGCGGCGGTATCCGCGGTGGCAAGGACAATCTCCTCGCCGTCATTCCCGGTGGTTCGTCGGTGCCGCTGGTGCCCGCCGAGCAGATCTGGGACGCGGCGATGGACTTCGATTCGCTGCGGGCGCTGAAATCGGGCCTCGGCACGGCGGCGGTCATCGTCCTCGACAAGTCGACGGACGTGGTCAAGGCCATCACCCGCATCTCCTATTTCTACAAGCACGAGAGCTGCGGCCAGTGCACGCCGTGCCGTGAGGGCACGGGGTGGATGTGGCGTGTTCTCACCCGCATGTCGGAAGGCCGCGCCCAGAAGAAGGAGATCGACATGCTCCTCGAAGTGGCGGGGCAGGTCGAAGGCCACACGATCTGTGCGCTCGGCGACGCCGCGGCCTGGCCGGTCCAGGGCCTGATCCGGCACTTCCGTCACGAAATCGAGAAGAAGATCGACGCCTATTCGGCCAACCCGCATGGTGAACCCGTGCGAATCGCTGCGGAGTGACGCGCATGACCCGGCACGGCCTTCTCCTGATCGGTATCCTCGCACTCGGCGGTTGCGTCACCGCGGCTCCGCCGCCGCCGCGTCCGACCGGGGAGGCGGCGCTCCGCGTCACCATCAATGCCTCGCCGGATTTCGTCCGTCAGACCCTGCTGATGCGCGCTGCGTCCCGGGGGGCCGTGGCGCGCACCCCCAATGCCCGCACCGTCGTGCTGGAGCGGCCGATCACCGAGACGACCCCGGCGCTGGCGGCCGTCTGCGGTCCGCACAAGCCGGGCCGCAGGGTCAGCGTCGTCATCACCACCGAAGGGTCGGCCAGCCGCACCGCCCTGACCGAACGGCGCTTCCTCATCGACGGCGACGGCACGCGCTGCGCCGTGCTGCTGACGCCGGACGATGTCGCAGCCGGCAACCGGTCGCTCGCCGAGCTCAAGGCCCAGGTCGAGACGCAGATGGCGGGACGATGACGATCATGGTCGCACCCAGCCCCCGCACCGGCGCTTGGGTCTCCGCTTCCGGCGGAGCGTGGGCCAATGTGCGGAGCGGCGTCGGCGCGGCCTTCCTCTTCCACAACGCGCCGGATTCCGGACTGTCCCGGCGGCGGATGCAGTGCATCACCGCAACCGCGACGGAGGGCCGGCCATGACCGCAGCCAACAAGACCGTGAGTGCATCGTCGACGGGCAGCAACGCCTCGCTGGACGCGCTGGCGGGCCCGGCCATGGCAGCGATGATGCTGCCGAGCACCCTGATGCTGGGCGGCATCGTCACAATGTGCGGCTTCGGCTTCGCCTT
Source organism: Phreatobacter sp. (assembly GCA_019749835.1). Taxonomy (GTDB): domain Bacteria; phylum Pseudomonadota; class Alphaproteobacteria; order Rhizobiales; family Phreatobacteraceae; genus Phreatobacter. The sequence continues at coordinate 6,670 of JAIEPJ010000138.1, forward strand.
TGCCCGGGCTTTCGGCATGTCCACCCGCGATGCCGTGGTTCCGGCACCAGCACCGGCCGCCGCTGCGCCGCGGCTCGTCGTTTCCAATCCGCCGCCCGCCGCCGTTGCGGTTGCATCGGTTGAAGCGGCAAAGCCGGCGCCGGCCAAGCCCTCCGCCGCGCCGCCGAAGCCGACGCGCCCCGGCGGCACGCCGCCCAAGCCCAAGGCGGCGATAAAGGCGGTGTCGCCCAAGGATGCGACCGCCGCTCCGAAGATCGCAGCCGTGAAGGCGGCGGTGGCTGAGGTTCCTGCCATGGTGCCGGTCGCGGCTGCCAAGCCGGTGCCGGCCAAGCCGACGGGGATACCGCCGAAGCCGTCACGGCCCGGTGGCTCGCCGCCGAAGCCGAAAATGGCAACGCCTTCAATGCCAGCCCCTGCGGCTCCCGCCGCTCCGGCCAAAAAACTTATCCCCACAGCGCCGAAACCGCTGACAATAGCGACCACATCGACGGCCAAGGGCATTTCCCTGCCCAAACTGTCGATCCAGAAGAATCCGGGCTCCGAGCCCGGCAAGGACTGAAACCTTCCGCCGGCCCGGCAAGGGCAGGGGGATTTGAGATGAGGGGCGGCGCGAGCCGCCTCACGAGGATGCCGGGGCCGCCGTCGGGCGGTCACGGCCAGGACCGGATGGAATGAGCCGATGGCGAAGGTGATCGTCGACGGGCAGGAGATCGAGGTGCCGGGCGAGTACACGCTGATGCAGGCGTGTGAGGCCGCGGGCGCCGAGATTCCGCGCTTCTGCTACCATGAGCGGCTGTCGATCGCCGGCAACTGCCGGATGTGCCTTGTCGAGGTGAAGGGCTCGCCGAAGCCGATCGCCTCCTGCGCCCAGAACGTGCGCGATCTGCGTCCGGGCCCCAACGGCGAGCCGCCGGTTATCAACACGCGAACGCCGCTGGTGAAGAAGGCCCGCGAGGGGGTGATGGAGTTCCTGCTCATCAACCACCCGCTGGACTGCCCGATCTGCGACCAGGGCGGCGAGTGCGACCTGCAGGACCAGGCCATGGCCTATGGCGTCGACAAGTCGCGCTACAGCGAGAACAAGCGCGCCGTCGAGGACAAGTATATCGGCCCGCTGGTGAAGACGGTGATGACGCGCTGCATCCACTGCACGCGCTGCGTCCGCTTCACCACGGAGGTGGCCGGCATTTCCGAACTCGGCCTGATCGGCCGCGGCGAGGATGCCGAGATCACCACCTATCTGGAACAGGCGATGACGTCCGAGCTGCAGGGCAATGTCGTCGATCTGTGCCCGGTCGGCGCGCTGACCTCCAAGCCCTTCGCTTTCAATGCCCGCCCCTGGGAGCTCCTGAAGACCGAATCGACCGACATGATGGACGCGGTCGGTTCGGCGATCCGCGTCGATGCCCGCGGCCGCGAGGTGATGCGCGTGCTGCCGCGCCTCAACGAGGCGGTGAACGAGGAGTGGATCTCCGACAAGACCCGCCACGTTGCCGATGGCCTGCGCACCCAGCGCCTCGACCAGCCCTATCTGCGCGAGAATGGCCGTCTGCGGCCCGCCACCTGGCCGGAGGCCTTCGCCGCCATTGCCGCCAGGGTCAAGGCGACGGCGCCGGCGAAGATCGGCGCTCTCGCCGGCGATCTCGCCACGCTGGAGGAAATGTATGCGCTGAAGGGCCTCGTCACCGCGCTGGGCTCGGCCAATATCGACGGCCGCCAGGACGGCGCGAAGCTCGACCCGGCCCTCGGCCGCGCGTCCTATCTGTTCAATCCCGGCATCGCCGCGATCGAGGAGGCGGATGCCATCCTGCTGGTCGGCACCAATCCGCGGCGCGAGGCCCCGATCGTCAATGCCCGGATCCGCAAGCGCTGGCGCATGGGCGGGGTCAAGATCGCCGTCATCGGTGAGGTGGTCGACCTCACCTATACCCATGACTATCTCGGCGCCGGGCCTGACACGCTGGCCGATGTCGTGGCCGGCAAGCATTCCTTCGCCGAGGTGCTGAAGGGCGCCAAGAAGCCGCTGGTCATCGTCGGGCAGGGGGCGCTCGCCCGCGCCGACGGCGCAGCGGTGCTGTCGCTGGCCGCCCATGCGGCCACTGCCTTCGGCGCGGTGGCCGAGGACTGGAACGGCTTCGCAGTGCTGCATACCGCGGCCTCCCGCGTCGGCGCGCTCGACCTCGGCCTGGTGCCGGGTGCGGGCGGTCTCGACGCCGCGGCCATGGCCGCCGGCGGTGTCGACCTGCTGTTCAATCTCGGCGCGGACGAGATCGCCATCGGTGACGGTCCCTTCGTCATCTATGTCGGCACCCATGGCGACCGCGGCGCGCACCGTGCCGACGTGATCCTGCCGGGCGCGACCTATACGGAAAAATCCGGCCTCACCGCCAATACGGAAGGCCGTATCCAGGTGGTCAACCGCGCCGGCTTCCCGCCGGGCGAGGCCAAGGAGGACTGGGCCATCCTGCGCGCGCTGTCCGACGTGCTGGGCGTGAAGCTGCCCTTCGATTCGCTGGCGCAACTGCGCGCGGCCATGGCGAAGGATCACCCGCATACGCTGCGCATCGGCGCGCTGGCGCCCGTGGATGGCGCCGCCATCGGTGCCCTGGCCTCCCGCGGCGGCAAGGTGGAGACGGCACCCTTCACCGCCGCCATCGAGGATTTCTACATGACCAATCCGATCGCGCGGGCCTCCGCGACGCTCGCCGAATGTTCGGCGATCGCCAAAGGCACGCACCGGCAGGCGGCGGAGTAAGGCAGAACCATGGACAATTTCTGGACCCTGATCTGGCCTATCCTGCTCATCGCCATCCAGAGCCTCGTGCTCATGGCGGCGCTGCTGGTCTTCGTCGCCTTCATCCTGCTCGCCGACCGCAAGATCTGGGCGGCGGTGCAGCTGCGCCGCGGCCCCAATGTCGTCGGCCCCTTCGGCCTGCTGCAGAGCTTTGCCGACCTGTTGAAGTTCGTCTTCAAGGAGCCGGTGATCCCGTCGGGCGCCAACAAGGGCGTGTTCCTGCTGGCGCCCTTCGTTTCGGTGCTGCTGGCGCTCGCCGCCTGGGCCGTCATCCCGCTCAACGAGGGCTGGGCCATCGCCGACCTCAATGTCGGCATCCTCTTCATCTTCGCGGTGTCCTCGCTCGGCGTCTACGGCGTCATCATGGGCGGCTGGGCGTCGAACTCGAAATATCCCTTCCTCGGCGCCCTGCGCTCGGCGGCGCAGATGGTGTCCTACGAGGTCTCGATCGGCTTCGTGATCATCTGCGTGCTGCTCTGCGTCGGCTCGCTCAACCTGTCGGACATCGTCCGGGCGCAGGACAAGGGCATCGGCCTGTTCGGCTGGTTCTGGCTGCCGCTCTTCCCGGTCTTCGTGATCTTCTTCATCTCGGCGCTGGCGGAGACGAACCGCCCGCCCTTCGACCTGCCGGAGGCCGAATCCGAGCTCGTTGCCGGCTTCATGGTCGAATATTCCTCGACCCCCTACATGATGTTCATGCTGGCCGAATATGTGGCCATCATGACCATGTGCGCGCTGACCGTGATCCTGTTCCTCGGGGGCTGGCTGCCGCCGTTCCCCTTCGCGCCCTTCACCTGGGTGCCGGGCGTGATCTGGTTCGTGCTCAAGCTCACGCTGGTCTTCTTCATGTTCGCCATGGTGAAGGCCTTCGTGCCGCGCTACCGCTACGACCAGCTGATGCGTCTGGGCTGGAAGGTCTTCCTGCCGATCTCGCTGGCCATGGTCGTCGTGGTGGCGAGCGTGCTGCAATTCACCGGCTGGGCGCCGTAAGGGGCCCGGCATGGACAGCCTGTTCAGCCCGGCTGGACTGATCGGCGCCCTGATCGGCGCCGGGGTCGGCTGGGTCGACTACCGGATCGTCTCGGGTCTGCTGGTCGGCAAGCTCAGGCAGACCGATCGCTCGACCACCGAGGCCGAGCGGCAGGATTACGAACGCCGGATCGTCCTGGCGCAGCGGATCCTGATGGTCGTCATCGTGCCCGCCTTCGCGGGCCTTGGTTACTGGCTCGGCCGCGCGATCAGCGGCTGGGGCATTTGAGGAGAAGAGGTCCATGGCGTCGACGTTCAGGCTCGACCGCGCGGCCAAAGCCCTGTTTCTGACGGAGTTCGTCTCGGCGTTCTTCCTGTCGATGCGCTATTTCTTCAAGCCGAAGGCGACGATCAACTATCCCTTCGAAAAGGGGCAGATCTCGCCGCGATTCCGCGGCGAACATGCGCTGCGCCGCTATCCGAACGGCGAGGAACGCTGCATCGCCTGCAAGCTCTGCGAGGCGATCTGCCCGGCCCAGGCCATCACCATCGAGGCCGGCCCGCGCCGCAACGACGGCACGCGGCGCACGACCCGCTACGACATCGACATGGTGAAATGCATCTATTGCGGCTTCTGCCAGGAAGCCTGCCCGGTCGACGCCATCGTCGAGGGGCCGAATTTCGAGTTCGCGGTCGAGACCCGCGAGGAACTCTACTACGACAAGGCACGGCTTCTGGCCAATGGCGACCGCTGGGAACGCGAACTCGCCGACAGCCTGAAGAAGGACGCGCCCTACAGGTGACGACGCAGGGACGCAGCCGGGCGGAGCGCCGTCTGGACGCGTTGCAACTTGGACTTTAAGAGAGGCGCGCGCAGGGCTCCCCCCGAGTCTGTCACAAGCGCGCCCTCCGCAACAGGAACGGGGCAAAGGGGCAGATGCTCGCCGGTCTCTTCTTCTACCTCTTCGCCTCCGTGCTGGTGGCCTCGGCCGTGATGGTCATCGCCGCGCGCAATCCCGTGCACTCGGTGCTGTTCCTGATCCTCGCCTTCGTCAACGCCTCCGGTCTCTTCGTCCTGATGGGCGCCGAGTTCCTCGCGATGATCCTGGTGGTGGTCTATGTCGGCGCCGTGGCGGTGCTCTTCCTCTTCGTGGTGATGATGCTCGACGTCGATTTCGTCGAGCTGCGCCAGGGCTTCCTGCAATATCTGCCGGTGGGGGCGCTGGTCGGCCTGGTCGTGCTCGCCGAGCTGTTCATGGTGATCGGCGCCTGGACGCTGGGCGGCGCGGCGCCGAAGACCATCACCGCGCCCATCCCGCTGGACGTCACCAATGCCGAGGCACTGGGCCGGGTCCTCTACACCCAATATGTCTATTTCTTCCAGCTGTCGGGCCTGGTGCTGCTGGTCGCCATGATCGGCGCCATCGTGCTGACGCTCAGCCACCGCAAGGGCGTGAAGCGGCAGGATCCCGCCGCCCAGTCGGCCCGCACGCCGGAGACGGCGATCGAGGTCGTCAAGGTCAAGACGGGCGAGGGGGTCTGAACCATGCTGACCATCGGACTCTCCCACTACCTGTCCGTCGCGGCCATCCTGTTCACGCTGGGCATGCTCGGCATCTTCCTCAACCGGAAGAACATCATCGTCATCCTCATGTCGATCGAGCTCATCCTGCTGGCGGTGAACATCAATCTCGTCGCCTTCTCCACCCATCTGGGCGACATGGTCGGCCAGGTCTTCGCGCTCATGGTGCTGACGGTGGCGGCGGCGGAAGCGGCCATCGGGCTCGCCATTCTCGTCGTCTTCTTCCGCAACCGCGGCTCGATCGCGGTCGAAGACGTCAACATGATGAAGGGCTGACCGGTCCATGTATCAGGCCATCGTCTTCCTTCCGCTCGTCGGCTTCCTGATCGCCGGCCTGTTCGGCCGGGCCATCGGGGCGCGTGCCTCGGAAATCGTCACCACGGGCCTTCTCGGCATCGCGGCACTCCTCTCCTGGGTCGCGTTCTACCAGGTCGGCTATGCCGGCCAGGGCACCACCGTCGAGCTGTTCCGCTGGATCAGCGCCGGCTCGCTCAACGTGTCGTGGTCGCTGCGCATCGACACGCTCACCGTCGTCATGCTGGTGGTGGTGAACTCGGTCTCCTTCCTCGTCCACCTCTATTCCATCGGCTACATGCACGAGGATCCGGACCGGTCGCGGTTCTTCGCCTATCTGTCGTTCTTCACCTTCACCATGCTGGTGCTGGTGACGGCGAACGACCTCTTGCAGATGTTCTTCGGCTGGGAGGGCGTCGGTCTCGCCTCCTATCTGCTGATCGGCTTCTGGTACAAGAAGCCCTCGGCCAATGCCGCGGCGATGAAGGCCTTCATCGTCAACCGCGTCGGCGATTTCGGCTTCCTGCTCGGCATTTTCGGCCTCTACATGCTGACCGGTTCGGTCAGTTTCGAGGCGGTCTTCGGCGCCGCCCAGGGCCTCGCCGGCAAGCCGATGGAGTTTCTCGGCTACAAGGTCGACGCGCTCACCGTCGTCTGCCTGCTGCTCTTCATGGGCGCCATGGGCAAGTCGGCGCAGTTCCTGCTGCACACCTGGCTTCCCGACGCGATGGAGGGGCCGACCCCGGTCTCCGCCCTCATCCATGCGGCTACCATGGTCACCGCCGGCGTCTTCATGGTGGCGCGCCTGTCGCCGGTCTTCGAATATGCGCCGATCGCCCTGCAGGTGGTGATGTTCTTCGGCGCGACGACGGCCTTCTTCGCCGCCACGGTCGGCCTGGTGCAGAACGACATCAAGCGCGTCATCGCCTATTCGACCTGTTCCCAGCTCGGCTACATGTTCGTGGCACTCGGGGCGGGGGCCTATTCGGTCGGCGTCTTCCACCTCTTCACCCATGCCTTCTTCAAGGCGCTGTTGTTCCTCGGGGCCGGCTCGGTCATCCACGCGATGCACCACGAGCAGGACATCCGCCGGATGGGCGGCCTCGCCGGCCACATCAAGTTCACCTATGCGATGATGGTGATCGGCACCCTGGCCCTGACCGGCTTCGGCCTGCCTTTCCTGCATATCGGCTTCGCCGGCTACCACTCGAAGGACGCGATCATCGAGGTCGCCTATGCCGCCCATGGCGCCATGGGGCCCTATGCCTTCTTCATGACGGTCGCCGCGGCGCTGATGACCTCGTTCTATTCCTGGCGCCTGATCTTCATGACCTTCCACGGCCAGCCGCGCTGGGGCCATGACGCCCATGCCCATGACGCCCATGCCCATGCCGATCATGCCCATGCCGGTGCGCATGCGGCCGACCCGGCCCACGGCCATGCTGACCCGCATGCCGCGGCCCATGGCGCCCATGACGATCACCATGCCGGCCATGGCCATGCCCACCAGCCGCACGAGAGCCCGCTGGTCATGCTGATCCCGCTCGGCGTTCTGGCGGTCGGGGCGATCTTCTCCGGCATCGTCTTCGCCAAGAAGTTCCTCTACGAGGACGGCATCAAGTCGTTCTTCCGCGACTCCGTCTTCATGCGGCCGGAGAACCACATCATCCACAATTTCCATGCGGTGCCCGGCTGGGTGCCCTGGACGCCCTTCGTGATGATGGCGATCGGCTTCGCGCTGGCCTGGTACATGTATATCAAGCGGCCGGACGTGCCGGCCCAACTCGCCCGCGAGCACCGGGGCCTGTACCAGTTCCTGCTCAACAAGTGGTATTTCGACGAGCTCTATGACCGCATCTTCGTGCGGCCCGCGCGCTGGCTCGGCCGGTTCTTCTGGAAGAAGGGCGACGGCTGGCTCATCGACGGCTTCGGTCCCGATGGCATCGCCGCGAGGGTCGCCGATGTCACCCGCGGCGTCGTGCGGCTGCAGACCGGCTACCTCTACCACTATGCCTTCGCCATGCTGATCGGGGTCGCGGCGCTCGCCACCTGGTTCATGTTCTCCGGCGGCGTCGCAGGAGTCCGCTGATGTCGAACGCTCCGATCCTTTCGATCATCACCTTCCTGCCGCTGCTCGGCGCCGCGCTGATCCTCATGGTGCGCGGCGACGACGAGGCGGCGAAGCGCAACATCCGCATGATCGCGCTGTTCGCCACGCTGGTGACCTTCGGCCTGTCGCTGATCCCCGTCTGGCTGTTCAACCCGGCCACCGCCGAGTTCCAGTTCGTCGAGCGCGCCGCCTGGCTCGGCGGCGTCATCAGCTACCGGATGGGCGTCGACGGCATTTCACTGCCGCTCGTCATCCTCACCACCTTCCTGATGCCCTTCTGCATCCTCGCCTCGTGGGTCTCCATCGAGAAGCGGGTGAAGGAATATATGATCGCCTTCCTGGTGCTCGAGACGCTGATGATCGGCGTCTTCTGCGCCCTCGACATCGTGCTGTTCTACCTGTTCTTCGAGGCCGGCCTGATCCCGATGTTCCTCATCATCGGCATCTGGGGCGGCAAGCGGCGGGTCTACGCGGCCTACAAGTTCTTCCTCTACACGCTGCTCGGATCGGTGCTGATGCTCCTCGCCATCATGGCGATGATCTTCGCCGCCGGGACCTCCGACATCGCCGAGCTGATCAAGACCGGCCCGCAGATCTTCTCGCGCGACATGCAGTTCTGGCTGTGGCTCGCCTTCTTCGCCTCCTTTGCGGTGAAGATGCCGATGTGGCCGGTCCATACCTGGCTGCCGGACGCCCATGTGGAAGCGCCGACAGCCGGCTCGGTGATCCTCGCCGGCGTGCTCCTGAAGATGGGCGGCTACGGCTTCCTGCGCTTCTCGCTGCCGATGTTCCCGGAGGCGAGCGCCTTCTTCGCGCCCTTCGTCTTCACGCTGTCCGTCATCGCCATCATCTACACCTCGCTGGTGGCGCTGATGCAGGAGGACATCAAGAAGCTGATCGCCTATTCCTCGGTCGCCCATATGGGCTTCGTGACCATGGGCATCTTCGCCGGCAATGCCGAGGGCATCCAGGGCGCCGTGTTCCAGATGATCTCCCACGGCATCGTGTCGGGCGCGCTCTTCCTGTGCGTCGGCGTCGTCTATGACCGGATGCACACCCGCGAGATCGCCGCCTATGGCGGTCTGGTCAACCGCATGCCGATCTATGCGGTGATCTTCATGGTCTTCACCATGGCCAATGTCGGCCTGCCCGGCACGTCGGGCTTCGTCGGCGAGTTCCTGACCCTGATGGGCACGTTCAAGAGTTCGACCATCGCCGCCTTCCTCGCCACGACGGGCGTGATCCTGTCGGCCGGCTATGCGCTCTGGCTCTACCGCCAGGTCGTCTGGGGCGAACTGACCAAGCCGTCGCTCAAGGGCATCGCCGATGTCGACCGCCGGGAACTGACGATCCTCGTCCCGCTGGTGGTGCTGACCATCTTCTTCGGCGTCTATCCGCGCCCGATCCTGGCGACGTCCGAGGTGGCGGTGAACGCGCTGGTGGAATCCTACAAACAGGCGAACGGAGCGGCCCGCACGGCCGCAGCCGTACCGCCGCGCTGATGGTGTCGACGATGAACGCTCCTGTCCTCGACCTCGTCCCGATCCTGCCCGAGCTGATCCTGGCGCTCGGCGCCATGGCGCTGCTCATGTACGGCGTCTTCACCGGCGACCGCTCGGCCCGCACCGTGACGGTCGGCGCCATCGTCCTGCTGGTCGCGGCTGCCGTGACGGTGATGCTCATCGGCGGCACGCCGCGCAGCGCCTTCAACGGCTCCTTCCTCCTCGACGGCTTCGCGCGGTTCATGAAGGTTCTCGCCTTCCTCGGCGCGGCTGTGGCGCTGGTCCTGTCGCAGGACTTCCTCCGGCGCGAGCGCATCGAGAAGTTCGAGTTCCCGATCCTCATCCTGCTGTCGACCACCGGCATGGGCGTGCTGATCTCGGCCGGCGACCTCATCGCGCTCTATATGGGCCTCGAGCTGATGTCGCTGGCGCTCTACGTCATCGCCTCGATCCATCGCGACAATGCGAAATCGACGGAAGCCGGCCTGAAATACTTCGTCCTCGGCGCCCTGTCGTCGGGCATGCTGCTCTACGGCTGCTCGCTGATCTACGGCTTCACCGGCACGGTTCAGCTCGCCGGCATCGCCGCCGCCCTGAAGGCCGGGCCGATCAGCCTCGGCCTCGTCTTCGGCCTCGTCTTCCTCATTGCCGGCATGGCCTTCAAGGTCTCCGCCGTGCCCTTCCACATGTGGACGCCGGACGTCTATGAGGGCGCACCCTCGCCGGTGACGGCCTTTTTCGCCGCGGCCCCGAAGGTCGCGGCCATCGCCATCTTCGCCCGCGTCCTCGTCACCGGCTTTCCGGCGGCGACGCAGCAATGGCAGCAGATCGTCGTCTTCGTCTCGGTCGGCTCCATGCTGCTCGGTGCCTTCGCGGCAATCGGCCAGACCAATATCAAGCGCCTGATGGCCTATTCCTCCATTGGCCATATGGGCTTCGCGCTGGTCGGCCTCGCCGCCGGCACGGCCGCCGGCGTCCAGGGCGTCGCCGCCTATATCGCCATCTACATGATCATGACGCTTGGTACCTTCGCCTGCATCATCGCCATGCGGCGCGGCGACGAGGCGGTCGAGACCATCGACGATCTGGCGGGACTGTCGCGGACCAACCCGCTGATGGCGGCGGCGCTGGCCGCCCTGCTGTTCTCGCTCGCCGGCATCCCGCCGCTCGCCGGGTTCTTCGCCAAATGGTACGTCTTCTCGGCGGCCATCGAAGCCAAGCTCTATACGCTGGCGGTCATCGGCGTGCTGTCGAGCGTCGTCGGCTGCTACTATTATTTGCGCATCGTCAAACTCATGTATTTCGACGAGCCGGCGCCGGCCTTCTCGCCGGTGCGGATCGAACTGAAGACGGTTCTTGTCGCCTCCGCCCTGTTCAACACGCTTTTCGTCATCTATCCGGCCCCGCTGGTGGCGGCTGCCGCTGCGGCGGCCCGGGCCCTGTTCTGAGCCGGGCGGCCGATCCGGCCAGGTTCCTGCCGCGGAGCAGCATGGCCGGGCTTGTCCCGGCCATGCGCGGCTTATAGGACTGCCGGACCCTTCCGGCGGCGATGTGCGCCGGTTTCTCGCGGGCGGGCCTTCCGGGCCGCTCTGTCACATGCAGGACTTCGTGCTGACCCTTTCCGACACCGCCAACGCGGCAGGCTTCCAACTCGTCCATCTCGCCGAGGTCGGCTCGACCAATGCGGAGGCGCTGGCGCGCGGTGCGGCAGGCGAGACGCGGCCGACCTGGGTCGTGGCGGACAGGCAGACGGCCGGTCGGGGCCGCTGGGGCCGCAGCTGGGCCGGCTTCGAGGGCAATCTCTTCGCGACCCTGCTGCTGACCGATCCGGCGCCGCCAGCCCGCATCGCCCAGCTCTGCTTCGTCGGTGCCCTGGCCCTGGACGACGCGCTGCTGACGCTCGCCCCCGATCTCGAGAGCCGCTTCAAGGTGAAATGGCCGAACGACGCGCTGCTCGACGGCGCCAAGGTCTCGGGCACGCTGATCGAGGCGACGACGCGTGGATCGGTGACGCAGGTCGCCATCGGCATCGGCGTCAATGTCGCCCATCATCCCGACGGCATGCCCTATCCGACGCAGAGCCTCAGGGCAGCCGGGATCGCCGTCGACCGCGACCAGGTCTTTGCGGCGCTCAGCCGCTCGATGGTGACGGCGCTCGCGATCTGGCGGCGCGGGGAGGGCTTCAACGCCATCCGCGCCGGCTGGCTCGCCCGCGCCCACAATCTCGGCGGCCCCATGGTGGCGAAGACCGGCGACAGGCGCGTTGAAGGCGTCTTCGTCGGGCTCGACACCGAAGGGCGCCTTCTCCTCGATACCCCGGACGGCCGGGAAATGATCACCGTCGGCGAGGTCGTTCCCGCGCTGGCCGGCACGGTGCACTGACCCATGGCGAGACGAAACAACGCGGGAACGGCCGAGGAGCTGGTCTTCTGCCCGCTCGGCGGCGTCGGCGAGATCGGGATGAATTTCTCGCTCTACGGCCTCGGCTCGCCGGCGAAGAAGGACTGGCTGGCGGTGGATTGCGGCGTTGCCTTCGCCGGCCCCGACCTGCCGGGCATCGATCTCGTGATGCCGGATCCGCGCTTCCTCGGCGACGAGAAGAAGCGGCTCAGGGCACTGGTCATCACCCATGCCCATGAGGACCATATCGGCGCTGTGGCGGACCTGTGGCCGCGCCTCGGCTGCCCGGTCTATCTCACCCCCTTCGCGGCGGCCATGCTGGAAGCCAAGCGCCTGGGCGAGCATGGCGCGCCGAAGATTCCGATCCACATCATCCAGCCGGGCCAGGTCATCACCGTCGGACCCTTCTCCTTCGAAATGATCGCGGTGGCGCACTCGATCCCGGAATCGACCTCGCTGGCGATCCGTACGCCGCTTGGCCTCGTCATCCATACCAGCGACTGGAAGATCGACCCGACGCCGGTCCTCGGCACCGTGACCGACGAGGCGCGGTTCCGGGCGCTTGGCGACGAGGGCGTGCTCGCCATGATCGGCGATTCCACCAATGCCATCCGCGAGGGCAGCTCGCCCTCCGAGCGCGAGGTGGCCAATGAGCTGGAAAAGATCATCCGCGCGTCGAAGGGCAGGGTGGCGGTGACCACCTTCGCCTCCAATGCCGGCCGTATCCGCTCGGTGGCGGAGGCGGCGATGCGCTGCGACCGGCAGGTTGTGCTGGTGGGCCGCGCCATGGAGCGCGTCATCGGCATTGCCCGCGAACAGGGCATGCTCGACGGAATCCCGCCCTTTGTCGGCGCCGAATCCTACGGCTACCTGCCGCGCGACAAGGTCGTTGCGGTGCTGACGGGCAGCCAGGGCGAGCCGCGGGCGGCGCTCGCCCGCATCGCCAATGACGACCATCCCGAGGTGACGCTGACCCCCGGAGACACGGTGGTCTTCTCCTCGCGCACCATTCCCGGCAACGAGAAGGCGGTGGGCAACATCATCAACAATCTCGTCAAGCAGGGGGTGAAGATCATCACCGACCGCGACGGGCTTGTTCACGTCTCCGGCCATCCGCGGCGCGGCGAGATGGAGCAGATGTATAACTGGGTGCGGCCGAAGATCGCCATTCCCGTCCATGGCGAGGCCTATCACATGGCCGAACATGCGGCGCTGGCCCGGCGCATGGGCGTCAAGGACGTCATCCTCGCCAATGACGGCGACGTCATCCGCCTCGCGCCCGGCGAGCCGGACGTGGTCGATACCGTGCCGGCGCAGCGGCTGCTGAAGGACGGGTCGCTGCTGATCGAGGAGGCGGCTCGCGTCGTCCCCGATCGCCGGCGGCTGTCCTTCGCCGGCATCGTCTCGGTCGCCATCGCGCTCGACGACCGCGGCCAGATCGTCGGCGACATCCAGATGGACATGGCCGGCGTGCCGGAGCAGGACGCCATGGGCGAGGATCTCGCCGATCTGGTCGAGGAGACGGTCATCGACTGCGTCGAAGGATTGCCCAAGGCCCGCCGGCGCGATCCCGATGCGGTGGCCGAGAGCGTCACCCGCGCCATCCGCGGCACGCTCAACGGCAAGTGGGGCAAAAAGCCCATGTGCCACGTGCTCGTGGTGACGGTATAAGGCAGGTGGAAGAGGGCGGTCGCACGCCCGACCCCCGACGGCCCAGGAGCCCCTCCATGATCGGACGCCTCAACCACGTCGCCATCGCCGTGCGGGACATCGCCAAGGCGAGCGCGCTGTACCGCGACACGCTCGGGGCCAAGGTGACGGCGCCGGTCGCCCAGCCGGCGCACGGCGTAACCGTGGTTTTCGTCGAACTGCCGAACACCAAGATCGAGTTTCTCGAGCCGCTGGGGGCCGACAGCCCGATCGCCCGGTTCCTCGACAAGAACCCCGATGGCGGCATCCATCATGTCTGCTACGAGGTCGACGACATCATCGCCGCCCGCGATCATCTGAAGGCCCAGGGCGCACGTATTCTCGGTGATGGCGAGCCGAAGATCGGCGCCCATGACAAGCCGGTCCTGTTCCTTCACCCGAAGGACTTCAACGGGACGCTGGTGGAGCTCGAACAGGCATGAGTATCGCGGCAGCCTTCGCCATTTATTTCATCATCTGGTGGCTGGTGCTGTTCGTCGTGCTGCCCTTCGGTGTGCGGTCGCAGATCGAAGCGGGGCGCGTCGTGCCGGGCAGCGACCCCGGCGCGCCGCAGCGCACGGTGATGCGCGACAAGCTGATCGCGACGACGATTGTCGCCGCCGTGGTGTTCACACTCTACTATCTGAACTTCATCTATGGCTTCGTGACCCTCGACGACATTCCCTTCCTGCCCCGCGCCGTCGTCGGCTGAAGCGCGTCAACGCCCTGTATGCTGCAGCGCAGCGCAAGGCTTTGTAGGTATTCTTACGGATCGTTTCCTCTGCACTTTTTTTCGCCAGCGGCTGCCCACGTTGGTGACAAAGCTTTTTATGTCGTCTAGCCTTTCCTTGCTGCAAGAAAGAGGCCCCTGCGCGCGATCGCGGAAAGGCTTCATGGCTCAGGTCTTGGGAGGAAGACCCCCTGTGATGCAGGTTCGGAAGGACCGTCGTCATGGGATATAAAAAGGAGACGGCAGGCGCGATACTCCGCGACGTCGATCTTCACTGGCATGACCTAGAGGAGGCGGGATCCATGATCCCGCCTTTCCTTTTTGGGCGGGGCCCCTGGCGGCGACCAGGCCACCGGACGGGAGCTGCTGGCCGGCCGAAGAGGGCAAGACCCTCCTCAGCCGGCCTTTCATCTTGCTTCCGCCGGCAAAAGAGGGTCAATTCCGCCTCCCGCGCCCTGTTCGCGGCCGCCACCGCCATGCCTTGCCGAGGTCTTCCATGCGTCTGTCCCGCTATTTCCTGCCGATCCTGCGCGAGACGCCGAAGGAAGCCGAGATCGTTTCCCACCGCCTGATGCTGCGCGCCGGCATGGTCCGCCAGGAGAGCGCCGGCATCTATGCCTGGCTGCCGCTCGGCCTGAGGGTGCTGAACAAGGTGCAGGCCATCGTCCGCGAGGAGCAGGACCGTTCCGGTGCCGTCGAGCTCCTGATGCCGACCATCCAGTCCGCCGACCTGTGGCGCGAGAGCGGGCGCTACGACGCCTATGGCAAGGAGATGCTGCGCATCCGCGACCGGCACGACCGAGAGATGCTGTTCGGGCCGACCAACGAGGAAATGATCACCGAGATCTTCCGCGCCTATGTGAAGAGCTACAAGGACCTGCCGCTGAACCTCTACCACCTGCAGTGGAAGTTCCGCGACGAGGTGCGCCCGCGCTTCGGCACCATGCGCTCGCGCGAATTCCTGATGAAGGACGCCTATTCCTTCGATCTCGACAAGGACGCCGCGGTCCATGCCTACAACAAGATGTTCGTCGCCTATCTCAGGACCTTCGAGCGCTTCGGCCTGAAGTCGATCCCGATGCGTGCCGATACCGGCCCGATCGGCGGGGACCTCTCCCACGAGTTCATCATTCTCGCCGACACCGGCGAGAGCCAGGTCTATTGCCACAAGGACTATCTCGACTTCGCCGTGCCGCCGGCGGACACAGACTTCGACGATGTGGCGGGCGTGAAGGCGACGGTGGCGAAATGGACCTCGCTCTATGCCGCCACCGACGAGATGCATGACGCTGCCGCCTATGACGCCATTCCCGAGGCCTCGCGTGTCTCGGCCCGCGGCATCGAGGTCGGTCACATCTTCTATTTCGGCACCAAATATTCCGATCCGATGGGCGCCACCGTCCAGGGACCGGACGGCAAGCCGGTGCCGGTGCACATGGGCTCCTATGGCATCGGCCCGACGCGCGTCGTCGCCGCCATCATCGAGGCCTGCCATGACGAGGCCGGGATCAAATGGCCGGCGGCGGTGGCTCCCTTCACCGTGGCGGTGATGAATCTGAAACAGGGCGACAGCGCCTGCGACGCCGCCTGCGAAGAACTCTATCGTACCCTGACGGCCAAGGGTGTCGACGTGCTCTATGACGACCGCGAGGACCGTCCAGGCGCAAAGTTCGCCACCGCCGACCTGATCGGTATTCCCTATCAGGTGATGATCGGGCCGCGCGGCCTCGCCGAGGGCAAGGTGGAGATGAAGCTGCGTGCCACCGGCGATCGCGAGATGCTGACGGCGGCCGACGTGGTCGCGCGCGTCACCTGTGGCTGAGGGCCAGACGCCGGAGCGGATCGAGATCCGCGCCGTCGGGCCGGCCGACCGCGCGCTGTTCAAGCGCGTCGCGCCGGAGGTCTTCGACGGCGCGGTGATGCCCGAGCGGCTCGCGTCCTATCTCACCGCCGCCGACCATCTCATGGTGCTGGCGCTGCGCGACGGCGAGGTGGTCGGGCAGGTGGCGGCGGTGATCCACCGTCATCCCGACATGCCCGATGAGCTCTATGTCGATAATCTCGGCGTGACGCCGGCGCTGCAGCGCCAGGGCATCGGGCGACGTCTGATGGACGCGGTCTTCGCGCTGGGCCGGGCCCGCGGCTGCGAGGAGGCCTGGGTCGCCACCGAAGTCGACAACCGACCGGCGCGAGCACTCTACACGCGCCTCGGACCGGTCGAGGACGAGCCGGTCGCTTTTTATCTCTACGAGCTCTGAGAGCCGCAGCGCCGCCCAGCGGGGCCTGCCTTGTCCGCGAGGGCCCAGCGCCTATCTCGTCGGGGCAGGGACGCTCTCGCCATGGTGATCAGGCGACGGTGACGGCCCCGCATCAGGGGAGGCTCGTCATGGCCTGGATCTATCTCGTCTTCGCCGGCCTGTTCGAAATCGGCTGGGCCGTCGGCCTCAAGTTCACTGCCGGTTTCACCCGACCGGTCCCGACCGTCCTGACCATCGCCAGCATGGCGGTGAGCCTGACGCTGCTCGGTCTCGCCCTCAAGACCCTGCCGCTCGGCACCGCCTATGCGATCTGGACCGGCATCGGCACCGTGGGGACGGTGGTGCTCGGCATCGCCCTGTTCGGCGAGAGCACCCACGCGCTCCGCCTCGCCTGTATCGGGCTGATCGTTGTCGGCATTGTCGGCCTCAAAGTGGTCTCGCCGGAATAACGAGTCGGATGAATCGCTTGCGATGGGATGCTGCGAGATCGATTCCGGGCGTTGAGACGCTGATTCAGCTGGCGGGCGCGCCGAGAAATCGAGTCCGGAAACGGCGCCAAGTGATTGCGGATGGAATCGTTTCCCTCCGCGCGTGACGGCAGGGCCCGTTGCCGCGCCTCATGCCAAGGTGAAGGCCTCGTGGATGGCGCTCTTGACGCCTCCGCCCATCTGCGGGCCGCCGCCAGCGACGTAGATGGCGTCGCCGATCGCCACCGCGCCCATGCCGTGGCGTGGGGTCAGCATCGGCGCATAGGCTTCCCAGCGGTCGGCGACGGGATCATAGGCTTCGTTCTGTCCGTAGACGCGGTTCCAGCCTTCGCCGCCCATGCAGAAGATCTTGCCCCGGAAGAGCACGGCGCCGTGGCCCGAGCGGGGCGTCGGCATGTGATTGCGAGCGACCCACTTGTCCTCCTTCGGGTCATAGACGTGGTGGAGGACGGAATTGGTGTGGAAGCTGTCGACCCGCCCGCCGATCAGGTGAATGCGGCCATCGACCGCGACGATGCCGACATGGTCGCGGCCGAGCGGCATCGGGGCGAGGCGCGTCCAGCGGTCGTCTTTGGGATCGTAGACCAGGTGCCAGTCGATCGACTTGCGGTTGGCGAAGGTGTTGCCGATGGCGCCGCCAATGGCATGGATGCGCTCGCCGACATTGATGCAGGCGATGGCGCCGCAGGCCTCGGGGAGGGGCCGGATGGCGGCCCAGCGGTCGCCGTCGGCGCCCCAGACGAAGCAATCGGCATGGGGTGTGCGGTTCTGCTCGATAAAGCCGCCGATGGCGTAGAGTTTCGTCCCGGAGACCGCGACACCGACATGGTTGGCGCCGCGCGGGACCTCGGCGGCGGCGATCCAGGTGTCGGCGACGGGGTCATAGACATGGTGATAGGGGCGGTCGACGCGCTGCTCGGCATAGCCGCCGACGAGGTGCATGCGCCCCTCGCGGCCGACCGCCCAGGCCATCTCGGTGCGCGGCACGGGAAGCGGCGCCCGTGCCCGCCAGCGCCCGGGATTGGCGGCCATCGCCACCGGGCTCGTCACATAGGCCTGGGAATGGTGGATGTCGGGGATGTCGACGCGGCCCGGCGCGTTGAGCCGTTCGAACTGGCCCTCGCGGTGGGGATGGTGCGGTCCGTGACCGGCATGGGGGTTCTGCGCCAGGGCGGCGCCGGAGACGACGGCGAGGCCGCCGGACAGCATGAGGCGACGGGAAGGGGTGTTCATCGCGATCACCGGGTTGGAGGACCAGAGCGACAAGGCTAGCGCGGGCACCGGCAGGCGCAATCGCCGGCGGTGGCCTAGACCGCCGCGGCGGGGCAGCGCGATCGCGGCTTGCATTCGACGCCGCCTTCGCCAAATTCAGCCGATGACGCAGAAGAATCCTCTCGCGCCGGGGCAGACCGGTACCACCACTCCCGGCCGCACGGGCGCCGGTGGTGTATCCGTCTCGGGTGCGGCCGATATCTCGGCATTCCTGAAGACGGCCGCCGCCGTCGGCCCGCCGAAAGTGCCGGGTGAACGCGGGCGGCTCGTCTTCGCCCTCGATGCGACCGCGAGCCGCGAGCCGACCTGGGGCATGGCCCAGGAAATCCAGGGACAGATGTTCACGGAGGCCGCGCGGGTCGGCACGCTGGACATCCAGCTCGTCTTCTTCCGCGGCATCGGCGAGTGCCGCTCCTCGGGCTGGGTGGCGGATGCGGCCAGACTGAAGGCGCTGATGGCCAAGGTTTCCTGCATCGGCGGCCAGACACAGATCGGCCGGGTCCTCGCCCATGCGGCGGAGGAGGCGGCCGAGCGGCGCATCCATGCCGTCGTCTATGTCGGCGACGCCATGGAGGAGAGCCTCGACGATCTCTGCGCCAAGGCGGGCCGGCTCGCCATGGCCAATGTTCCGGTCTTCCTGTTCCTTGAGGGCGGCGATCCCGTCGCCGAGCGCGCCTATCGCGAGATCGCGCGGCTGACTCGCGGCGCCTTCGCCCGGTTCGACCCGGGGGCGGGCGCGCAGCTCGCCGAACTGCTGCGGGCGGTGGCCGCCTTCGCCTCCGGCGGAAGACTGGCGCTGGCGGATGCGGCCAAGGGCTCGCGCGGCGCGCAGCTCCTCCTCGGCCAGATGCGCTAGAGCGGACCCATGACCTATTTCATCGCGGGCCTGATCGCGCTCATCGTCTTTTCCGGCCTTCTGAACCAGATCCTGGGAGCCAATCCCAAATGGCTGTCCAGCACCGTGAAGAAGGTCGGCGGCATCGCCGTCATCGCCTTCGGCATCTTCCTTCTGGCGCGCGGGCGCTGGGAAATGGCGCTGCCCGCCTTCCTGGCGGGCGCGACCCTGCTCGGCATCGTGCCGGGCCAGGCGGCGCTGTCGGGCTGGGGGCAGGCGGGCAACAAGACGCCGCGGCAGAGCTCGACGGTGCGTTCGCGCTTCGTCGAGATGGTCCTGGACATCGATACGGGCGAGATGAGCGGTCGCTTCATCGCGGGATCGCTGGCCGGCCAGACGCTGGAGCAGATCCCGCTCCCCCGGCTGATCGAGGCTTTCGCCGAGATCGACGGGGAAAGCGCGCAGCTACTCGAGGCTTATCTTGACCGCCGGGAGCCCGCCTGGCGTGAAAACGCTCATGGCGATGCGGGTGCGCGGCAGCGCGGCGCGCCGGGCTCGAGCGCGATGACGGAGGAGGAGGCCTACCAGATCCTTGGCCTTCAGCCCGGGGCGGACGAGCAGGCCATCCGCGGCGCGCATCGCGCGCTGATGAAGAAGCTGCACCCCGACCAGGGCGGGTCGACGTGGCTCGCCTCGCGGGTCAACCAGGCCAAGGACACCCTCTTGGACCGTCATGGCCGGAACTCCTGAAACGCGTGTCATCGGGTTGGGATCGCTGACTCAGTTGCGGACGGGGATGCAGTCGAAGTCGCGGGACTTCAGGGCCCGGCAGGCGGCATCGGCGCCTGAACGGTCGAAGCCGGCGAAGCGGGCGCGCACCAGTGTCATGCCGCGGGCCTCGACCTTCTCGGTATAGGGATCGGCGGCACCGAGCTGGCGGCTGGAGGCCTCGCGGGCCTCTTTCAGGGTCTCGAGCGCGGCGGTCTCGGTCGGGTAGGCGCCGAGCTGGATCGACCATTCGCCGCGCCGCGTGGGGGCGGTATCGGCGACAGGCGCCGTGCCGGCGGCGGCCATCTGCACCGGGCGCGCCGAGACCGAGGCCGTGGTCAGTTGCGAGGCATTCAGGGTGCCGAGGACACCGGGACGCGGATTGGGGTTGCCGGTCGCGACCGGCGTGGCGACCGGGGCGGCGGACGGAGCGGCAGGCGCGACGGCCGGTCGGGAGGTGGTGGCCGAGAGGACCGCTGCAGCGACCGGCGGCGGTGCGGTCTCGGCGCGGATGACCTGGCGGTGCGGCTGGGCGCTGGCGGTGACCGGGGCGGCGGCGGAGGCACCGGTGGAAGCCCCGCCGCGGGTCTGGCCGGCGGTGATGACGGCGGCCGCCATCGGCGTGATCGGCATGGGCTCGGCCACCGGCTGGCGACGGCCGGGCACGGGGACCTGGGCGGCGACGGCGATGCGGGTCTGGGGGCGGGCCGGCTCGCTGGCACGGGCGATCATCGGCGCCGTGCGGTTGCCCGCGTAAGCGCGCGGGAAGGTGGCATCGACCAGCTGGCGCATGCGCGCGTCGCGAGCGCCGCCGGTGCGGCCCCCCATGACGACGGCGACGATCTGGCGCTGGCCACGGCGGGCCGAGGTCAGCAGATTGAAGCCGGAGGCGCGGGTGTAGCCGGTCTTGATGCCGTCGACGCCCTCGACACGGCCGAGCAGGCGGTTGTGGTTGCGGAAATTCACCCCGCGATAGGCGAAGGAATAGGTCTGGAAATAGCGGAAATAGGTCGGATAGTGATCCTGGATGGCGCGGCCGAGGGTCGCGAGATCGCGCGCCGTCGTCACCTGGGTCGCATCGGGAAGGCCGGACGCGTTGCGGAAGGTCGTGCGGCTCATGCCGATGGCCCGGGCCTTGCGGGTCATCAGGTTGCCGAAAGCCTCTTCCGAGCCGGCGATGTTCTCGGCGACGACGACGGCGACATCGTTGGCCGACTTGGTGACGAGGGCGCGGATCGCCTCCTCGACCGTAATGGTGGAGCCGGCCCGGACACCGACCTTGGACGGCGGCTGGCGTGCGGCCTCGGCCGAGACACGCAGCGGGGATTGCAGCGAGAAACGGCCGGCATCGATCTGCTCGAACAGCAGATAGAGTGTCATGACCTTGGTGACGGAAGCGGGGAAACGCTGGGCGTCGGCGGCCTCGGCATGGATCGTCTCGCCGGTCTTGGCGTCGACGACGATGGCCGAATAGGCCGGGGCATAGCCACCATAGCGCCGGGGACGCGCTTCGGCCTGCGTCACGGCGAGGAGCGACAACGTCGCGGCCATGCCGGCTGCCACCATGAAGGTCATGCGGCTCCACACCGCGCGACCGGCGCCGTTCATCGTCGCCATAGCGCCACCCCTGAACTCATCACTAGCGGGGTCCGGGAGCCTTCTGGCGACCGGTCCGCAACCCTGTCCCTGGCGCACCGGGCGGGCGGCGTTTCGACCGGTCATGACAACCGACGGTCCCGAAGGACCGCCGGCGACGCGACACCACAATCGGCGATACGCAGCCGTACTCGGCACTGCAGCTCCTGAACCTCAGGGGCCGTTGACAAGCACGGTAAGCGGTCGCGGTTGCCAGTTGGTTAAGCGGCGATTCGCCGGCCCGCTTTCGTGTCCCGCAGGGCGCGGGCCTCTGCCGATCGGCAGATGCTGCAGTGCAAAAAGGTTAATTGACGCAGTGCAGCATGAGGCCTATGAGGGAGCCTACGTGCAGGTGCTCGGCGTCCCCGGCCGGGAAATGAGTTCGGCGGATTAGCGCAAGGAGAGCGGCCATGGCCCAGAATTTCGACGACGTGCAGAAGCTCGGCAAAGACCATCTCGACAATGCCGTGAAGGCGATGACGGTCCTCACCAAGGGCTACCAGGCGATTGCCGCCGAGATGGTCGACTATTCCAAGAAGTCCTTCGAGGACGGTTCGGCGACCATCGAGAAGATCGCCGCAGTCAAGAGCCTGGACAAGGTCATCGAGGTCCAGTCGGACTATGCGAAGGCCGCCTACGAGGCCTCGGTCGCCCGTGCGACGAAGATCGGCGAACTCTATACCGACCTCTTCAAGGAGATCTTCAAGCCCTACGAGGCCGCTTTCGGCAAGCTCGTTCCGGCGAAGTGATCGTTGCAGGCGCGAGCCTGCGACCCCGGGGCCCGGCGCATCGCGCCGGGCCTTTTTCGTTCCGCTGCCCGGTTGTCCGTTACTGGGTCAGGCGCAACTGGCCGATCTCGGCGGCGATGCGCTGGAAAACCGGCACCAGTTCGGAGGCCGAACGGACGTCGTAATACATCGACGGCGTCGTGGCGCAGCGGCGCAGCAGGGCAGCGTCACCGTTGATCACGCGGATCGTGTAGAGCCGGATGCCGTTGGCCTTGGTGTTGGTGCAGGCGAGGTCGGTGCGGGCGTCGATGGAGGTGCCGTTGGTGGTCCAGCGGTTCTGGGTGTTGTCGCCGTCGGTGAGCAGGATGATGATCCGCTCAAGATCCGGTTCCTGAACCAGGGTGCGCGCCGTCGTCAGCGGCTGGCTGGCGGTGAGCATGTGGAGGCCCCAGACCAGTCCGATCGTCACATTGGTATTGCCGGCGGGTGACATGGCGTCGACCTTGGCCTTGAGCGCCGTCCAGTCGGTCGACAGCGGCATGATCGACGTCAGGTTGGTGTTCGTGCAGTTCCGTGCGGGGAAGAGGGTGGCCGGCACGCCGGCATTGGGGGTCGTGTCGGCGACGTCGTGGCTCTGGTCGCGGTCGGCGACGCAGCCGGTCCAGCTGTTGGGGGTGATGCTGGTGCCTGCATAGGTGAGCCAGCTTTCATTCCTGTAGCTCGTCCCGAGGCGGACCTGCACGTCAAAGGGCACGATGCCGATGCGCACGGCATCGGGCTTGTTGGACACGATCGCCATCGTGTCGATCAGGTTCTTGGCCGCGGTCTTCAGCGCCGTCATCTTGCCGGAGCCCGACATCGAGCCGGTATTGTCGAGCACCAGGACCAGTTCGATCTTCTTGGTGCGCCAGGTCGCGCCCGCATTGCCACGGATCATGAGATCGCCGGCGCTCAGGATATTGGCCATCACCGGATTCAACTGACCGGTGCCGGTCACGAAGACATTGGTGTTGTCCATCGAGGCATTGATGACGAGGTTCGACATCTCCGAGGGGTTGATGTTGCCGATGACGAAGGCGCGTGCGGCGGCGGTGATATCGGCCGGGGGTTTGCCGTCGGCGACGAGCCGGGCGACGAAGAGGGCGGCGGCGTCGAGGGCCGCCTGCAAGCGCGCCTGCTGCTGTCCATGGCGGCTGAGATCCACCGCCGCGCAGATCATCATGAGGATGGGATAGAGGGCGACGGCAAAGGCGACGGCGATTGCGCCGCGCCGATCATTCTTGAACCTAAGGATTTTGTTCCACATGGCGTGGCGACCCCCAATCTGCGACCGGGGGCGAGATTAGGCGACACGAAATAAGCATTCGGAATCGCGCGTGAATCAATTCTTGAAGTGTTTTTGCGCGAGAATTAGGGCTCTGTTTACCGTGATCTTCCGGATTCCGATACAGGCGCAGCGGAAAGACGCGGACTGCGGCGTGGCGTTACGTGAGGAGGCGCCTTGTTGCTTCCGCAACGTCATTCTGGCGCATCAAACTCTCGCCAACCAGCAGGGTGCGGATGCCCACCGCACGCAGCCGAGCGACATCGGATGAGACGAAAATCCCGCTTTCGCCGACGACGATCCGGTCGGCGGGAATGCGCGGCGCCAGCCTCTCGGCGGTTTCCAGCGTCACCTCGAATGTCCTGAGGTTGCGGTTGTTGATACCGATGAGACGGCAGGGCAGGGCGAGCGCCCGGTCGAGCTCGGCCTCGTCGTGGACCTCGATCAGTGCGTCCATCCCGTAGTCGGTCGCGGCGGCGACAAGGTCAGCCGCGAGCGCATCGTCGACGGATGCCATGATGATCAGGATGCAGTCGGCGCCCCAGGCACGGGCTTCCGCCACCTGGTAGGTGTCGTGCATGAAATCCTTGCGCAGCGCCGGCAGTTGGCAGGCCGCCCGCGCAGCGGTGAGGAATTCCGGGGCGCCCTGAAACGAGGGCGCGTCGGTGAGCACGGAGAGGCATGCCGCGCCGCCGGCTTCATAGGCCCGGGCAAGGGCCGGCGGGTCGAAATCCGCGCGGATGAGGCCCTTGGAGGGGCTGGCCTTCTTGATCTCGGCGATGAGGGCAGTCGCCCCGGCCGCGATCTTGTCGGTGATGGCGCCGGCAAAGGATCGCACGGGCGCTGCGGCGCGGGCCACGGCATCGACCATGGCGAAGGGACGTGCGCGCTTGGCCGCGGCGATCTCCTCCAGCTTGTAGGCCTCGATGGTCTTCAGGATATCGGCCATGGGATCAGGCCGTTGCCGAGATGGCGACGAGGCGGTCGAGCGTCTTCGCCGCGGCACCGGTGTCGATTGCCGCCGTGGCCATGGCGAAGCCATCGGGCAAGGTAGCGGCGCGGCCCGAGACGACCAGTGCCGCAGCTGCATTGAGCGCTGCGACGTCGCGATAGGCATTGCGGGCGCCGGTGAGAACGGCGCGCAGCTGCATGGCGTTGTGGGCGGCATCGCCGCCCTTGAGGTCGCCGGGCTGGCAGAGGCCGAGGCCGACATCCGAGGGATGGACGGTGAAGCTGGTGACGCGGCCGCCCTTGAGTTCGGCGACGGCGCTCGGGCCGGTTCCCGTCACCTCGTCGAGGCCGTCCGAGCCGTGGACCACCCAGGCATGGGTGGAGCCGAGATTGGCCAGCACGGCCGCCAGGGGCTCGACCCATTGGCCGGAGAAGACGCCGACCATCTGCCGCTTCACGCCGGCGGGGTTCGACAGCGGGCCCAGCAGGTTGAAGATGGTGCGGGTGCCAAGCTCCACGCGGGTCGGGCCGACATGTTTCATGGCGGGGTGGTGCGCCGGGGCAAACATGAAGCCGATACCCGCCTCGCGGATGCAGCGGGCGATGCCGTCGGGTGCGAGGTCGATCTTCACGCCGAGGGCCATCAGGCAGTCGGCCGCGCCGGAGCGGGACGACAGGGCGCGGTTGCCGTGCTTGGCGACGGGCACGCCGGCGCCGGCGACGATGAGGGCGGCGCAGGTGGAGATGTTGAGGGAGTGGGAGGCATCGCCGCCGGTGCCGACCACGTCGACCGCATCGGCGGGCGCCTCGACCCGGACCATCCTGGCGCGCATGGTGGCGACTGCCGCGGTGATCTCGTCGACCGTCTCGCCGCGCACGCGCAGCGCCATCAGGAAGCCGCCGATCTGCGAGGGCGTGGCATTGCCCGACATGATCTGGTCGAAGGCGGCGGAGGCCTCGTCGCGCGTCAGCGGCGTGCCGGTCGCCGCCTTGGCGATCAGGCTCTTGAACTGTTCCATCAGCGGCGTCCCTGGCTGCGGTTCCAAGCGGCCGCGATGTCGAGGAAGGTGGCGATCATGCGGTGCCCGTGCTCGGAGGCGATGCTCTCGGGGTGGAACTGCACGCCGTGAACGGGCCGCGAGCGGTGCATCAGCCCCTGGACGACGCCATCCTCGGATTGCGCGGTGATCTCCAGATCGTCGGGCCAGGTGGCACGGTCGACGGTCAGCGAGTGATAGCGCGTCGCCTGGAAGGGGCCGTTGATGCCGCGGAAGACGCTGCGGCCCTCGTGGGAAATGGTCGACATCTTGCCGTGCATGGGCTTCGGCGCGCGGATCACGGTCCCGCCGAAGCTCTGGCCCATGGCCTGGTGACCGAGGCAGACGCCAAAGATCGGGATGCGGTCGGAGGCCTTGGCGATGAGATCGAGGCAGATGCCGGCCTCGTTCGGCGTGCAGGGGCCGGGCGAAAGCACGATGGCGTCGGGATCAGAGGCGATCACGGCATCGGCGGTGGTCTTGTCATTGCGGATGACGGTGACCTCGGGCCTGACCCCGCCAATCTCCTGGCCGCCGATATAGTGGACGAGATTCCAGGTGAAGCTGTCATAATTGTCGATGAGGGTGATCTTCACTGGCCCCTCCCGACGCGGGCCGCCGTCTTCACCGCCTCGTCGGCGGCATGGACCAGGGCCTTGGCCTTGTTGACGCACTCGGCCTGTTCCATGGCATTGACGCTGTCGGCGACGATGCCGGCGCCGGCCTGGACATACATCTGCCCGTCCTTGACCACAGCGGTGCGCAGAACGATGCAGGTGTCCATGGCCCCCGTGGCGGAGAAATAGCCGACGCAACCCGCGTAGATCCCGCGTTTTTCCTTCTCCAGCTCGTCGATGATCTGCATGGCGCGCACCTTGGGCGCACCGGACACCGTTCCGGCGGGAAAGCCGGCGGCGAGGGCATCGATCAGGTCGTGCTGCGGGTCGAGCTCGCCCTCGACGTTCGAGACGATGTGCATGACGTGGGAATAGTGCTCAAGGAAGAACTTGTCGGTGACCTCCACGGTGCCGATCTGCGCGACCCGGCCGACATCGTTGCGGCCGAGATCGAGGAGCATGAGGTGCTCCGAGCGCTCCTTGGGATCGGCAAGCAGTTCCTCGCCGAGGCGCTTGTCGTCGGCGGGCGTGGCACCGCGCGGCCGCGTGCCGGCGATCGGGCGGATGGTGACGCGGCCATCGCGCACCCGCACCAGGATTTCCGGCGAGGACCCGGCGACCGAGAAGCCGTCGAAAGCGAGATAGTAGAGGAAGGGCGAAGGATTGACCCGCCGCAGCGCCCGGTAGAGCGAGAAGGGTGGCAGGGTGAAGGGCGTCGAGAAGCGCTGCGACAGCACGACCTGGAAGATGTCGCCGGCCGCGATGTAGTCCTTGGCCCGGTCGACCATGGCGGAGTAATCCGCTTCGGGCGTGTTGGAAACGAGGCCCGCCATGATCTCGGCGTGGTCGGGCAGGGGGGTCTGCTTGTCGAGCGGCCCGTCGAGGGCGTCGAGCACCGCGCCGAGCCGGTTGACGGCCTGGTCATAGGCCTGTTTCGCGCTCTGGCCGGCCTGCGGGCGTACCGGCGTCACCACGGTGATCTGGTCCTTCACCGCATCGAAGACGAGGACGACGGTCGGGCGGATGAAAAGCGCGTCGGCAAGGCCGAGGGGGTCCGGCGGCACGTTCGGCAGGTGCTCCATCTGCCGCACCATGTCGTAGCCGAGATAGCCGAAGACGCCGGCCGCCATGGGCGGCAGCGTCTCGGGAATGGCAATGCGGCTGTCGGCGAGCAGCTTGCGCAACTCGGTCAGCGGCGCCTCGGGCAGGGGCACGAAGGCATTGCGGTCGGCGCCGGGGCGGCGGTTGATCTCGGCCACCGACCCGCGGCAGCGCCAGATCAGGTCCGGCTCCATGCCGAGGATCGAATAGCGCCCCTTGATGGCGCCGCCTTCGACCGATTCGAGCAGGAAGGCATTGGTGCGCGACCCGGCGATCTTCAGATAGGCGGAAACCGGCGTCTCCAGATCGGACACCAGCGTCGTCCACACCACCTGCGGCTGACCCGCGGCGTGGAGGGGCTGGAAGGCCTCGAAGGCCGGTTCGATCTGCATGACGTCCTCGTTGTCGCTGCCGCCTCAGCGGGCATCGGCCGTACCGCCGACCGCCCGGTTGAGCAGCGTGCGGTTGACGCTGGAGCCGAAGTCCCGCTGCAGCCGGGCGATATATTGCGCGAGGACGTCGTCCTCGATCGATTGCGAGAGCTGGTCGCGTGTCCGCTCGTCCAGCGTGGCATCCGCCGGCAGGGCGACCTCGGTCGTCACGAAGACGATGCGGTCGATGCCGTCGGCAGCGGGAGCATTGGCGCTCTGACCCTGGGCGGTGGCAAAGAGCATCTGGATGGCGCTGGCGCCCCAGACGCCGTCGGTGGCGCTGCGCCGGACGGCGGGGGTGGTCTTCACCTCGAGGCCCGCCGCCTGGGCGAGCTCGGCCAGCGGCTTGCCCTCGCGCAGGGCCGTCGCCATGACGTCGGCGGCCTTGCCGATGCGGATCTTGACCTCGTCCTCGCGCCAGCGCGCCTCGGCCTGGGACCGCACCTCGTCGAGCGTGCGGTCGCGGGCGGGGGTGACGGCAGCGACCTCGTACCAGACCCACAGGCCGCTGGTCCGGTTGTTGACCGGCTCGTTTTCCAGGCCGACCTCGGCGCGGAAGGCGGTGGGCAGGAAATCGGCGGCGCCGGGCAGGTTGAGCTGCACCTCGGCGGGATCACGGCCCTGCAGGTCCACGGCATCGACGGTGGTGACGGTGAGGCCGACCTTGGCGGCGATATCGGTCAGCGGCAGCCCGGAGGAGCGCTCCTTCTCGATGCGGTCGTGCAGGTCGTTGACGGCGTTGCGGGCCATGGTCGTGGCGATGGTCATGCGCGCCTGCTCCATCGCCTGGCCCTCGTTGAAGGGCTCGATGGCGGTCACCCGCAGCAGCACGGTGCCGAAGCGGCCGCGAACCGGCTCGCTGACCGCACCGGCGGCGAGGGCAAAGGCGACGTCGCGCACGGCCGGATCGGCAATCTGGCTGCGGGAGAGATTTCCAAGGGTCAGGTCGGCCTCGGCGACATTGCGCTCTTTCGCGAGGTCATCGAAGGAGACGCCGCCCTTCAGGCGCTCGGCGGCGGCCTGGGCCTCCTCGGCCGTCGGGAAGGCAAGCTGCTGGACGGTGCGGCGCTCGGCGACCTCCCGCAGGCGTGCGACCTCCTCGGCGACCTGCTCGTCAGGCACCTGCTGGAAGCCGAGCTGTTCCTGCGGCGACAGCGTGAGCAGCACCAGCTTGCGGTATTCCGGGGCGCGGAACATCGCCTTGTTGGTATCGAAATAGGCCTGCAGCGTCGCTGCATCGGGGGTGGGGACCTCGCCGGCCTGGGCCGCGCCGAGCACGACATACTGGGCCTGACGGGTCTCGTTCTGGAACCGCGTCATCGCGTCGATCAGCACGCGCGGCGTTCCGAGCTTTTCTGAAACAGCGCCGGCGATCTGCTGGCGCACCGCAAGCCGGCGCTCCTGCTCGATGAAGGTCTGCTCGGTGAAGCCGAACTGGCGCAGCACCTCGGTGAAGGCGGTGCGGTCGAACTGGCCAGTCGGGCCACGGAACTGCGGCGTCGAGACGATGCGGGCGCGGATCGTCTCGTCGTCGATGCCGAGGCCGAGCTGGCGGCCGCGTTCGTCAAGCGTGGCCTCCGTGACAAGCTGGTTGAGGACGCGCTGGTCGATGCCGAACTGGCGGGCCTGGTCGGGGGTGATGCCGCGGCCGACCATGCGGCCGAGATTCTGCACCTCGCGGTTATAGGCGCTCTGGAAGTTCTGGACCGAGATCTGCGTGCCGCCGACACTGGCGAGGGTCGTCGCCGTGCCGCCACGGAAGATGTCGCCGATCCCCCAGACGGCGAAGGACAGCACAAGGATGCTCATCAGGGCGATGAGGATGAAGCGGGCGAAGCCCTTCTCGAAGGCGCTGCGAAGGCCGGTCAACATGCCGGGCGGGTCTCCTGCGGGCGGCGACGAGGGCCGCGAGGGGGCGAAAAAGTCGGCGGAGCATAGTGACGGCGCCCCTGAGGGGCAAGCATGGCAGGTGGTGCCGTTCTGCGGCTTCTGCTAGGCAGCCGGCCATTCCATTTTCATCACTCTCGGGGAG
The DNA here is from genome assembly GCA_019749835.1 of Phreatobacter sp. Classification (GTDB taxonomy): domain Bacteria; phylum Pseudomonadota; class Alphaproteobacteria; order Rhizobiales; family Phreatobacteraceae; genus Phreatobacter. The sequence continues at coordinate 36,217 of JAIEPJ010000138.1, forward strand.
TTCGTCATGGGTGTGCGCCCGCTCGTCGCCGGCAACTGGAAAATGAACGGCAGCCGTGCCGCGCTGAAGGAACTGGTGGCTCTCGCCGAGGGCTATGACGCCAGCCTGCGCGCCAAGGTCGACCTGATGATCTGCCCGCCAGCGCCGCTGGTCTTCACGGCTGCGGCGACCGCCCTCGGCTCGCGCGTCGCCATCGGCGGCCAGGACTGCCATCCCGAAGCCTCCGGCGCCTTCACCGGCGAGGTTTCCGCCGAGATGCTGGCCGATGCGGGGGCGACGGCGGTGATCGTCGGCCATTCCGAACGCCGGCAATATTTCAAGGAAACCGATGGGCTGGTGGCCGCCAAGGCCGCCGCGGCGCTGCGCGCCGGTCTGGTCGCCATTGTCTGCGTCGGCGAAACGCGCGAGGAGCGCGAGGCCGGCAAGGCGCTGACGGTGGTCGGGCGACAGGTGGCGCGCTCGGTTCCCGAACAGGCGACGCCGGCGACCATCATCGTCGCCTATGAACCGGTCTGGGCCATCGGCACGGGCCTGACCCCGACGGCTGGCGATGTCGCCGAGGTCCATGCCCTGATCCGCCGCAAGCTGGTCTCCCGCCACGGCAAGCAGGCCGCGGGCATCCGCATCCTCTATGGCGGGTCGGTGAAGCCGGCCAATGCGAAGGAACTGATGGCGGTCGAGAATGTCGACGGCGCGCTGGTCGGCGGGGCGAGTCTGAAGGCTGCCGACTTCCTGGCCATCGCGGCCGCCTATCGCTGAGGATGCGCGCATGACCCAGACCGGCGGCGGAAGCTTCAGGATCCTCCTCTGGATCGTCGCCGTCGGCTTCTTCATGCAGACGCTGGATTCCACCATCGTCAACACTGCGCTGCCGTCCATGGCGCGGGCGCTCGGCGAAAGCCCGCTGAGCATGCACTCGGTGATCATCGCCTATTCGCTCACCATGGCCATGCTGATCCCGGCCTCGGGCTGGCTCGCCGACCGTTTCGGCAGCCGCAACGTCTTCATCGCGGCCACCGTGCTGTTCACCGTCGGCTCGGTGGCCTGCGCCGCTTCCACGACGCTTACGCAACTGGTCCTGTCGCGCATCGTGCAGGGCGCCGGCGGTGCGATGCTGCTGCCGGTGGGCCGCCTTGTGGTGCTGCGCAACGTGCCGCGCGACCAGTTCCTCCCGGCCATGAGCTTCGTCGCCATTCCCGGCCTGATCGGGCCCCTGATCGGCCCGACGCTCGGCGGCTGGCTGGTGCAGACGGCCTCCTGGCACTGGATCTTCCTGATCAACTTGCCGGTCGGCCTTGTCGGCGTGGTGCTGACCGTCCTCTACATGCCGGAAAGCCGCAATCCCGGCGTCGGGCGCTTCGACACGCTCGGCTATCTCATGCTGTCGCTCGGCATGGTGGCGCTGTCCTTCTCGCTCGACGGGCTGACGGATTTCGGCTTCGAGCGGGCGACGGTGCTGGTGCTCCTCGTCTTCGCCTTCGCGCTGATCGTCGGCTATTTCCTGCATGCCCAGCGCCATCCTGACCCTCTTTTTCCGCTGAGCCTGTTCCGCATCCACACCTACACGGTCGGTCTTCTCGGCAATCTCTTTGCGCGCGTCGGTTCCGGGGCCATGCCCTTCCTCATACCGCTGCTGCTGCAGGTGGGCCTGGCGCGCAGTCCGGTCGAGGCCGGCATGATGATGCTCCCGGTCGCTGCCATGGCGATGACGGCGAAACGCGCCGTCACCCGGCTGATCACCCGCTATGGCTACCGGCGGTTTCTCGTCGTCAACACCCTGGTGCTCGGCTGCCTGCAGGCGGCCTTCGCCTTCATGCCCCTCCTGTCGCTGCCGGCGATGATCGTCCTTCTCGGCTGTTACGGGGCGGTCAACTCGTTCCAGTTCACGGCCATGAACACGGTGACGCTGCGCGATCTCGATCCGGCAGGGGCAGGGAGCGGCAACAGCCTGTTCTCGATGGTCCAGATGCTGTCCATGAGCCTCGGTGTGACGGTGGCCGGGGCGCTGCTTGCGACCTTCACGACCCATTTTTCCGGGGGAATCGCCGGCTCGGCGGTCCCCGCCTTTCAGGCCACCTTCGTGACCATCGGCCTCATCACCACCGCCTCGGCCTGGATCTTCTGGCATATCGATCCCGGGGTCTCGGGCGGGGGCAGGGCCGTGCAGTCCGACGAGGCTGGCTGACGGCGCCGCGCCTCCCCATATCCGGGCCGGCGCGGCGGGGTAGGCAAGCCCCGCCCGATCGTGTAGAGACGCCCATTCTTTCGAGCCAAGGACAATTGCGCGGCCATGCAGTCCGTCATTCTCGTCGTTCACCTGATGATCGTGCTCGCACTGATCGTCGTGGTCCTCCTTCAGCGCTCCGAAGGCGGCGGCCTCGGCATGGGCGGCGGCGGCGGCAACTTCATGTCCTCGCGCGGCTCCGGCAACGTCCTGACGCGGGCGACGGCCATCCTGGCCACGGGCTTCTTCATCACCTCCATCACGCTGGCCTATCTGGCGACGCAGGCCCGCGGGCCGCGTTCGCTGCTGGACCAGCCGGCGGCCACGGCTCCGGCGACGCCGGGCGTTCCGGCCGCTCCCGCCACGCCGCAGGTCCCGCAGTCCGGCGGCGGACAGGGCGGTACCGGCATGCTCGAGGGCCTGCGCGGCCTGTCGCAGCCGCCGGCCGCACCCGCTGCACCGGCGCCGCGTCCCTGAGCGCCGCATTTTAGTTGGGGACGGGCCGACGAAGTCGGTTTCCGCCCATTGCATGCCGACTTTGCCGGCGGCAAGCACGAAGATCCGAGACAGGGCCGGGAAACCGGCCCTTTTTTGTGGGGGACAAGACGCAGTCCGTCTGTCGCCCCGCTGTCCGAATCGGTCGTTGCGCCTTAAGGAAGAAGCCCCATGACGCGGTACATCTTCATCACCGGCGGCGTGGTCTCGTCCCTGGGCAAGGGTCTGGCCTCGGCGGCCCTCGGCGCCCTCCTGCAGGCCCGCGGCTACACGGTCCGCCTGCGCAAGCTCGACCCCTATCTCAACGTCGATCCGGGCACGATGAGCCCGACCCAGCACGGCGAGGTCTTCGTCACCGACGATGGTGCGGAAACCGATCTCGACCTCGGCCATTACGAGCGCTTCACCGGCCGTCCCTGCACCCGGGCCGACAACATCACCACGGGGCGGATCTACCAGGACATCATCACCAAGGAGCGGCGCGGCGATTATCTCGGCGCCACGATCCAGGTGATTCCGCACGTGACGGACGCCATCAAGGACTTCGTGCGCACCGGCAACGAGGGCTTCGACTTCGTCCTCGTCGAGATCGGCGGCACGGTGGGCGATATCGAGGGGCTGCCCTTCTTCGAGGCGATCCGCCAGCTCGGCAATGAACTGCCCGAGGGCGACAGTATCTATGTTCACCTGACCCTGCTGCCCTACATCGCCTCGGCGGGCGAGTTGAAGACCAAGCCGACCCAGCATTCGGTGCAGGAACTGCGCTCGATCGGCATCGCGCCTGACATCCTGCTCTGCCGCTGCGACCGGCCGATCCCGGAAGGCGAGCGCAAGAAGCTGGCGCTGTTCTGCAACGTCAGGCCCTCGGCAGTGGTCGAGGCGCGGGATGCCGGCTCGATCTACGACGTGCCGCTCGCCTATCACCAGGCGGGGCTCGACGACGAGGTGCTGCGCGCCTTCGGGATCGAGGTCGTCGGCGAGCCCGACATGCGGCGCTGGGATAACGTGTCGGCGCGGGTCCATAATCCCGAGGGCGAGGTCAATATCGCCATCGTCGGCAAGTATACCGGCCTGAAGGACGCCTATAAGTCGCTGATCGAGGCGCTCGCCCATGGCGGCATCGCCAACAAGGTGAAGGTCAATCTCGAGTGGATCGAGAGCGAGGTCTTCGAGCACGAGGATCCCTCGCCCTATCTGCAGGACGTCCACGGCATCCTGGTGCCCGGTGGTTTCGGCCAGCGCGGCGCCGAGGGCAAAATCCGTGCGGCCCGCTTCGCCCGGGAGCGCAAGGTTCCCTATTTCGGCATCTGCTTCGGCATGCAGATGGCGGTGATCGAGGCGGCGCGGAACCTCGCCGGCGTTCCGCAGGCCAATTCGACCGAATTCGGCCCGACGCCGGAGCCCGTGGTCGGCCTCCTCACCGAGTGGCTGCGGGGGAACGAGTTGCAGAAGCGCACGGCGGCGAGCGATCTCGGCGGCACGATGCGTCTCGGTGCCTATACCGCCCACCTGAAGCCGGATTCGCGTATCGCGGCGATCTACCGTTCCGACGTCATCTCCGAGCGCCACCGCCATCGCTACGAGGTCAATCTCGACTATCGCAAGCGGCTGGAGGACAAGGGCCTCGTCTTCACCGGGCTGTCGCCGGACGGCGTGCTGCCGGAGACGATCGAGTATCCGGACCATCCCTGGTTCATCGGCGTGCAGTACCATCCCGAGTTGAAGAGCCGGCCCTTCGAGCCCCATCCGCTGTTCCGATCCTTCATCGAGGCGGCCAAGGCGCAGTCGCGGCTCGTGTGATGAAACCGGTCGCGGTCGTCGGCTCGGCCCTGATCCTGACGGCCGGCGCCATCGTCGCCTTTGTCATCTGGACCGGCGGCGACTGTGCGGGCGCGCCCGTCTATCGCAGCGTCCAGGCCTGCACCGCCGGTGGAATCGACGCAGCCCGGTGCGCGGCGCTGATGGGCGAGGCCGATCGGCGCCTGTTACAGAACGGCCCCGTCTTCGACATGCGGCAGCAATGCGAGGACCGCTACCTTTCCTGCCAGCCCGCCAGCGGCGCCACCGGATTCGTTCCGCGCGCCAGCGGCTTCTGCGTCAGGCAGGGGCCACCGGAGGTGGTGGTGCCGGTCTTCGGGCGAGGCTAGCGGGCGGCCCGGACCGCGACTAGCCTGTGGCGGCAACGGTTTGGGAGGGGCTCGTGGTCATTACGGAATATCTGTCGGGGTTTCCGGCTTTCTTGGCGCATTATGTGCTGGCCGTGCTGTTCCTCGTCATTTTCGGCGCCATCTACACGAAGATCACCCATCACAACGAGTTCGCGCTGATCCGGCAGGGCAATACGGCTGCGGCGATCTCGCTCGCCGGCAGCCTGATCGGTTTCTCCCTGCCGCTGGCGGCCTCGGTCGAGTTTTCCGTCTCGATCCTCGACAACACGCTCTGGGCCACCGTCTCGCTGATCGTCCAGATCGCCATCTATTACCTCGCGCGGCTCATCATCGACGATCTCAGCGGGCGGATCGAGCGGCAGGAAATCTCCGCCGGCATCTGGCTCGCCGCCGTCTCGGTCACCGGCGGCCAACTCGCCGCCGCCTCGATGACGACGTGAGGAGGCACCCATGGCGGACCCAAAGCCTCCCTTCGGCAAGCGGCAGAAGCGCAATCTCCCGAAGCCGCAGGTGAGGGTGGAGGCTGCGGCGCCCCCGGCGCAGAAGCGCTCGCTGCTGCTCGGTCCCGTCGGCATCGGCACTGCGGCGCTGCTCGGCATCGGTGCCATCACGGCCACCAACGGCTTCGGTGTCGGTGGCACCCGCCCCGACTGCACGGCAAGCCAGATCGCGGTATCGATCACCCAATGCGAGGCGATCCAGTCGGGACCGCAATGCGGTGCGGCCTTCGCCCGCGGCGCCCAGGCCGTCGGACTGACCCGGAGGGGAACGTCGGGACCCTGGTCCATC
>JAIEPJ010000172.1 GCA_019749835.1 Phreatobacter sp.
CACCACCGAGGCGTCACGCTGGCGGATGCCCATCCAGTCCTCGCCGCGCAGCGAACTCGCCGAGCGCGTCGGCACGATGCGCGGGATGGAGAGGGTTCCCGTTTCCGAAATCCGCCACAGGCCGCCGCCGGTGGCGCGCACCAGCGGCTCGAGCAGCCGCAGGGTCGAGGTGACGTCGGTGAATTCGCGCGGGTTGGGCGGGCCGACATTGATGAGGCGGGTCAGCCGCCCGGCCTGGGCGCGCCAGAGACCGAGCTCGGTGATGTCGACCTGGCCGCGCCACAGGCCCGGTTCCGCATCCTGCATCGCCACGGTGAGGCTGGTGCCGGAGGGGCGGGTCAGCGTCACGGTCTCGGGGCGCTCGGCCATGGTCTGCAGCTCGACGGCGAGCTGGCGGCCGCGCACGGCGAGGCGCAGGCTCTCCTCCTCCAGCTCCGGCTCCTTCATCAGCCAGTGCGACAGGCGGCGCAGCAGTTCCAGATGCGGCCCGCCGCCCTCGTAGCCGCGGGCCCAGAGCCAGATATGGTCGGACAGGAGAAGGGCGACGCGGCCCTCGCCCTGGCGGGTCAGCATCAGCACGGGGCGTGAATCCGGCCCGTCCATGACGGTCATGGCGCCCTGGGCCGGCTGCCGGCTCTCGATGAGGCGGAACCAGCGGCTCCATTGCGGATTGCCCTCGGCGACCATGCCGGGCAGCGAGCGCGTCACCGGATGGCGACGGCCCTGGTCGGAGACGCGGGCGTGGAAGGGCCGCTCCATGACCTCGCCGGTGGGGGCGGCGGGCAGGATGCTCTCCAGCGGCGTGTCGTTGATGGAGGCCGAGGTGGCGTGCTCGGGGCCGGCCGCGATCAGCAGCGCGCCGCCGTTGCGGACATAGCGGGCGATGTTCTCGAAATAGAGCAACGGCAGCACACCCTGCTGGGCGTAGCGGTCGAAGATGATGAGGTCGAACTCGCGGATCTTGATCTGGAAGAGCTCGCGGGTCGGGAAGGCGATGAGCGAGAGCTCGTTGATCGGCGTGCCGTCCTGCTTTTCCGGCGGGCGCAGGATGGTGAAGTGGACGAGGTCGACGCCGGCATCGGACTTCAGCAGGTTGCGCCAGGTGCGCTCGCCGGCATGGGGCTCGCCGGAGACGAGCAGCACGCGCAGCTTCTCGCGGATGCCGTCGATGACGACCACGGCGCGGTTGTTGATGGGGGTGAGCTCGCCCGGCAGGCCGTCCACCTCGATCTCGACAATGTTGGCGCCGGCATGGGTGATCTGCACCGAGATATTGGTGGTCGTGCCGGTCGTCACGGTGCGGCGCTCGATGACCTCGCCGTCGCGGCTGATGGTGACGGCGGCCTGCGCCACCGCGCCGCCGGTGCCATTGTCCTCAACGCGGAAGCCGATCGTCTGGTTCTGCTGGACGATGCCGAAGCGCGGCGTCTGGGTCAGGACGACCCGGCGGTCCCGGTCGGTCGAGCGGCCGGTGACGAGCGCATGGACCGGCGCCGTGAAGCCGATGGCGGCGGCCTGGGCGGGAACGTCATGAACCTGGCCGTCGGTGACGAGGATGGCGCCGCCGACGCGCTCGGCCGGCACATCCGAAAGGCCCGAGCGCAGCGCCTCGAAGAGATGGGTGCCATCCGTCTGCCCGTCGGAGGCACCCGCATCGATCCAGCGCACCTCGAAGCCGGGCGAGCGGGCGAAGGCGCGCTCCAGGGCGGCCTTCGCTTCATCGGTCATCCGGGTGCGGTCGGCGAGCGACTGGCTGGCGGAGCGGTCGAGCACCACGGCGACGACCGTCTGCAGCGGATCGCGGTCCTCCTGCGTGAAGACCGGGTTGCAAAGCGCCATGATGGCCAGCGCCATGGCGGCGATGCGCCACCATGCGCCGCGGGTCCGCGACAAGAGGAGCAGCCCGGCGACGAGGGCTGCGGCGAGCGCGGCGAGGCCGAGTGCCCAGAGCGGGACGATGGGCGACCAGACGATGCCAAGGGTCATGGCTCAGTTCCCCAGCCGTTCGAGCAGGGCGGGCACATGCACCTGGTCCGTCTTGTAGTTGCCGGTCAGCGCATACATGACGATGTTGACGCCGAAGCGGAACGCCAGTTCGCGCTGGCGCGCCTCGCCCTGCACCGGCAGCAGGGGATTGCCCTGGCGGTCGACCGCCCAGGCGGAGGCGAGGTCGTTGGACGAGATGATGATGGGCGAGACGGAATCTGAGGCGCGGGCGGGCCGGGCCGCTTCCTCGTCCGTTGCCGGCGGGATGGCCTCGACCCAGGTCGTGCCGTCGGTGTAGCGACCGGGAAATTCCCGCAGGATGAAGAAGGCGCGGGCGAGGACGTGGTCGCGCGGAACGGCCTCCAGCTCGGGAATGTCGAGGCCGGCGAGGATGCGGCGCAGCGTCGCCTGGGCCGGGCTCGTCTGGCCGGGGCGCGCGGTGAGGGCGTCGCGGGTGTCGAAGATCACCATGCCGCCCTGTTTCATGTAGGCGTCGAGCTTGAGCAGAGCCTGCGGCGTCGGCTCCTCGGCGCCCGCCACCACCGGCCAGTAGAGGACGGGAAAGAAGGCCAGTTCGTCGCGGGCGATATCGACGCCCTGCGGCTGGGCCGGCTCGAGCGCCGTGCGGGCGGAGAGGAACCGTGTCAGGCCCTCGAGCCCGGCGCGGGAGACGTCGTCGACATCGCGCGATCCGGTGATGACATAGGCGAGGCGGGTCGCCTGCGTCGCACGGAGGGCGGCGTCGTCGGCGGCATTGCCGGTGGAGACGATCGGGCGCTCCTGGCCGCGCCGGGTCTGGGCCTCCGCCACGGGCGCGGCGAGCGCCATGGCGCCGCCGAGAAGGATAAGCAAGGCGGCGGCGCGCCGGCGCTGGCCGAAGGACAGGCGCGCCAAGCCACCGGCGATCAGGAAGACGATGAGGCCATCGGCGAGGAGGAGGATCAGGGCGGTCACCACCAGCGGGGAACGGAGATCGACGGGTTCACCCAGACGATATCGCTCGATCATGGCATTGAGGGGACGGACGTCGAGCCGTTTCAGCCTGTCGTCGGGCGCCAGCACATTGACCGCGATCGTGCCTTCCTGCGGGCCGTAGAAGCCCGGCGGATAGTCGAAGGTGGCGGCCTCGCGCCAGTCGGCGGGAATCGGCTTGGCCGTGGCGGGAGGACGCACGAAACCACCGAAGCCGTCGAGAACTCGCGTCGGGCTGACCCGCTCGCTCGCCCGCGGCTGGCCGGGAACGGCGGCGAGCCCTTCGGCGGCCGGCCGCCCCGCGGCCGACAGGCCGGCGATCCGCTTGAGCATGTCGACGAAGGCGCCGGAGATCGGCAGATCCGACCACGAGGTGTCGGCGGTGATGTGGAAGAGGATGAGAAGGCCCTGGCCGCGCTTCTCCGCCGTTACGAGCGGGGTGCCGTCGGCGAGCTGCGCCCAGGTCTTGTCGGCGAGGAGGCCGTCGGGCTCGGCCAGGACCTGGCGGCGTACCCGCACGTCGGCCGGCACGGCAATGTCGGCAAAGGGGCTCTCGCGGCTGAAGGGCGCGAGGCCCTGCGGTGTCTCCCAGGACAGGGCGCCGCCGAGCTGACGGCCGCCGCGCCGCAGCCGGACCGGCACGAGGTCGTCGTTCTGGGCGCCGGCGAGCCGCGTTCCGGCGAAGCGCAGCAGGATGCCGCCATTGTCGAGGAAGCGGTTCAGCGCGTCGCGCGCCACCGGCGTGACGGTGCCGACATCGGTCAGCACGATCATCGGCACCCGCCCCTCGATGAAGCGGACGATGGCCTCGGAGGGCGACGCCCCTTCGACGGTGCGGATGTCGGCGAAGGGGTCGAGCGCACGGCCGAGATAATAGGTCGGCGACAGCAGCGGCTGCGCCGTGTCGGCGGTCGCCCCGGAGACGACGCCGATGGTGCGGCGTGCCCAGCGCGAATCCACGAGCTGGACGGCGCCGGCCGACCGCTCGGACAGGATGTCCATCCGGGTGATCTCGTTGCGGATCTCCACCGGCAGTTCGAACCGCAGGTCCGCCTCGGTCTTGCCGTCCTCGAAGGCAAAGGCGGCCTCGCCGAGCGGCAGGCCGCGGCTGTCGAGAGCCCTGACGCGGCCGGGCTGGGCGGGCCCGCCCTCGGCGCGCAACACTTTCGCGGTAAAGCCCCCGGCGGTGTTGGTGGCTCCGGTGAGGGCGAGCGGTGCCGGCGTCCCGCCGTCGAAGACGGTGACGCTGCGGCCGCGAACGAGCGGCGCCAGCTGCCCGATGAAGGCCTCCGAGCGGCCGGTGTCGACGCCGTCGGTGAGCCAGACGATCTCGGCCTCCGGCTGCGCGGCGAGGAACTTCTGCAGCGCCGGCAGAATGGCGCTGCGGTCGGGTGTGTGCGGCAGCGGCTCGAGCGAACGCAGACGCTCGCGCACCGCGGTGGGGGTCTCCAGCGCGATGTCGATGACCGGGCGCGCTGTCGGCACCAGCGCGACGGCGCGGCCGGCGCTCTCGGCCGAGGCGACGATCTCTGCCGCGACGCGCTGGCGCTGCTCGAAGGAGGCGGCCGAGGGCCAGCCGTCATCCATCATCACGAGGACGGGACCGCGCGAGCCGGAGGTCGCGGCGGGCGGGTTCCAGAGCGGGCCGGCCATGGCGAAGATGATGATGGCGGCCAGCAGCAGCCGCAGCAGCGTCAGCCACCACGGGCTGTTGGAAGGCGTCTCCTCCTTCGGCGCGATGTCCATGAGGATGCGCGTCGGAGGGAACCGGACACGGCGGGGACGCGGCGGCACGAGCCGCAGGAGCCACCACAGCGCCGGGAGCGCGGCGAGGGCGAAGAGGACGAGCGGCGATGCGAAGGCGAGGGGGAGGCCGAGCATCAGACGCCCCCGACCCGGGGGCCGATGTCCCGCGACCCGGGCCCCATCTGCTGATGCAGCGCGAGGATGGCGGTGGCCGGCGGCTGGTCGGTGCGGTGGATGCCGAAGCTCCAGCCGCGGCTGTCGCATTCCTGGCGCAGCGCCGCGCGGTGGGCGGCGAGCCGCGCGACGTAATCGTCACGCCAGGTCTCGGCCCGGCCGGCGGTGATGGTCAGGCTCTCCTCCATCTCTTCGAACTCGACCCGACCTTTGTACGGGAAGGTCTCCTCGATCGGATCGTTGATCTGCAGGACATGACCGCGCGACCCGGACGAGGCGAGGCCCTTGACCTCGTCGCGGAAGGCCTCGACCGGCACGAGGCAGTCGGAGAGGATGACCACCTCCGACAGGCGCGAGACCGGCGCGCGCGGCGGCAGGCTCGCGGCGGCGAGGTCGGGAACCGACAGCAGGGCATCGGCCATGCGGTCGATGATGGCGCGGCTGGCGGTCGGTCGCATGATGCCGGGAATGCCGACCCGCTCGCCGCCGCGCACCATGATCTCGGCGAGGGCGAAGGCGAGGACGATGCAGCGGTCGCGCTTGGTCTCCCAGGCAAGGGGCGAGACGAATTGCATGGAGGCGGAGCAATCCGGCCAGATCCACACCGTGTGGGCCGCCTCCCATTCGCGCTCGCGCACGTAGAGATGCTGGTCGCGGCCCGAACGGCGCCAGTCGATGCGGCTCGCCGGCTCGCCGCTGGAGAAACGGCGGAACTGCCAGAAATTCTCGCCCGACCCGGCGCGCCGGCGACCGTGCAGGCCGTGGACGACGGTGGAGGCGACGCGGCGGGCCTCCAGCACCAGGCGCGGCAGGGCGGCCGCCAGCATCTCGCCGTCGCGCATCAGCCGACTGGCGTGATCCTCGCGACTGTCCGTCTGGGCGAGGTCGAACAGGGCCATGGTTCAGCTGATCGGCTTGACCAGGGAGGCGATGGTCTTCTCCACCGTCAGCCCGTCGGCGCGGGCGGAGAAGGAGAGCGCCATGCGGTGCTTGAGGACCGGCTCGGCCAGCGCCACGACATCGTCGATGGAGGGCGCGAGACGGCCATCGAGAAGGGCGCGGGCCCTGACGGCGAGCATCAGCGCCTGGGAGGCGCGCGGGCCGGGACCCCAGGCGATGGCGCCCGCGAGTTCGCCCTTGGCGGCGCCGGGGCGGGCGGAGCGGACGAGCTGGAGGATGGCTTCGACCACGGAATCGCCGGCGGGCAACCGGCGCACCAGGCGCTGGGCCGCCATGAGATCCTCGGCGCTCAGCGCCTGTTTCGGACGTGATTCCTCCGAACCCGTGGTGTCGAACAGGATCTTCCTTTCAGCCTCGAGGTCCGGATAGTCGACGTCGATCTGCATCAGAAAACGGTCGAGCTGGGCCTCGGGCAGGGGGTAGGTGCCCTCCTGTTCCAGCGGGTTCTGGGTGGCGAGAACGTGGAAGGGCCGCGGCAGGTCATAGGTCTCGCCGGCCACCGTCACATGGTGCTCCTGCATGGACTGGAGCAGGGCCGACTGGGTGCGCGGCGAGGCGCGGTTGATCTCGTCGGCCATCAGGAGCTGGGCGAAGACCGGGCCCTTGACGAAGCGGAAGGCGCGCTTGCCGCCCGCCGCCTCCTCAAGCACCTCGGAGCCGAGGATGTCGGAGGGCATGAGGTCGGGGGTGAACTGGATGCGCCGGGCGTCGAGGCCGAGGACGGTGCCCATGGTCTCCACGAGCTTGGTCTTGGCGAGGCCCGGGAGGCCGACGAGGAGCGCGTGGCCGCCCGACAGGACCGTGATCAGCGCCCGGTCGATGACGGATTGCTGGCCGAAAATGACGGTCGAGATATGGCTGCGTGCCGTGCGGATCTGGGCGGCTGTCGTCTCCGCGGCACGAACGATGGCGTCTTCCATGCGTTCAGCGGTCTCGGCGGTCATGGTCACTCCCTTCGAGGCTGCGTTTCATCGCAGTGCATCATGGCCCAAGCGTTGCGGCGGGGATAGTCGAGACTTACGTTCGTCACAGGCTTCGAGCGAGAGTCAGGCCTTTTTGGGAAGTTTTTCACTCAATCGTGAGGTGCCGAGGGTGACCCCTGTCATGTCCCCGCCGGGCGGGCTCGACGCCATCGCCGCGCAGGTCCGCGGCGGCGGCGGAGGCGCGCCTGTCCATCTGTGGAACCCGCCCTATTGCGGTGACCTCGACATCCGGATCGGGGCGGACGGCACCTGGTACTACCTGAAGTCTCCGATCGGCCGCATGCCGCTGGTCAGGCTGTTTTCCTCGGTTTTGAAGCGTGAAGACGGGCGATTCTTCCTCGTCACGCCGGTCGAGAAGATCGGGATCATCGTCGACGACGCGCCCTTCGCGGCGGTCGAGATGCGCGTGGAGGGGGATGGCGGCGACCGGCGCGTCGCCTTCCGCACCCAGGTCGACGACTGGATCGAGGTGGGCGAGGACCATCCGATCCGGTTCGAGAAGGAGGCCGGCACCGACGGCGTCAAGCCCTATGTGCATGTGCGCGGCGACCTCTGGGCGCGGGTGTCGCGCGCCCTCTTTCACGATCTCGCGAGCCTCGGCGAAGTTGCCGCCCGGGACGGGCGGAGCTGGTTCGGAATTTCCATTGCGGGAACCTTCTATCCCATGGTGGATGCGGCCGAGATCGAGGGCCTGACGTGATTCCCCTGTCGTCCGACGCATTCAGCATGGTCGTCACCCGTCGCCTGTCGCTGACCGTGCCGTCGATCCGCCAGGACCTGTTCGGCGGTCTCGGCAACGCGCCCGACGCCGGTGACCACACCGTCAACGAGGGTCTGCCGGCCAAGCCCGCGGCGGTGCTGATCCCGGTGATCGCCAGGCCCGTCCCCACCATCCTGCTGACCCAGCGCTCCAGCGACATGCCGGACCATTCCGGCCAGATCGCCTTTCCCGGCGGCAAGATCGAGCCGGGCGACGCGACGCCGCTGGATGCGGCGCTGCGCGAGGCCGAGGAGGAGGTGGGACTGTCACGCGATCACGTGCGCCCGCTCGGCTATCTCCTGCCGTTCCTGTCGCGGACGGGATATCTGATCACGCCGGTGGTCGGGCTCGTCTCGCCGCCCTTCGCGCTGACCTTGAACCCGCGCGAGGTGGCTGACGCCTTCGAGGTGCCGCTCGCCTTCCTGATGGACCCGCGCAATCACCAGAGGAAGTCGCGCGACTTCAACGGTCAGACGCGGCATTTCTATGCCATGCCCTTCGAGGACCGCTACATCTGGGGAATCACCGCCGGGATCCTGCGCAATTTGTGGGAACGCCTGAGCGAGGAATCGGAGGCCGGAGGCGAGACATGAGGATCGTGGTCAATCTGGCGCTCTTCGTCTTGCCCTTCGTGCTCTATTTCATCTGGTTGCACGTCAAGGAGAAGAGCCCCTTCCTCAAGGAGCACTGGGACCGCCAGCCGGTGATCTGGCTCGGCCTGTTCGGGATCATGCTCGGCGGCGGCTATTTCCTCTATCACCTCGCCTATCAGGTGCGGGATCCCAACGTGGTCTATCGCCCCGCCCAGGTCGAGAACGGCGTCTTCCATCCCGCCCGCATGGAGCGGCGGACCGAGCCGGCGCCGCGATGAGCACCCTGCCGCCCCGGCCGGGCTGGCTCGCCGCAGGAGACGTGCCGCGGCTCATTCGGGCGATCGGTGTCGAAGGCGATGCCGTGCGCGTCGTCGGCGGCGCGGTGAGGAACTGGCTCATCGGCCTGCCGCCGGGCGATATCGACCTTGCCACCACGGCCGAACCCGGCCTCGTCGCGGCCCGGGCAGGCGGCGCCGGGTTCAAGGTCGTGCCGACCGGGATCGCCCACGGCACCGTCACGATCGTGGTTGACGGCACCGGCTACGAGGTGACGACCCTGCGCCAGGACATCGTGACGGATGGACGCAGGGCAGTCGTGCGTTTCGGTCGCGACTGGGAGGCGGATGCGGCGCGGCGGGACTTCACCATCAATGCCATGAGCCTGTCGGCGGATGGCGAGCTCTTCGATTATTTCGGCGGCCGGCGCGATCTTGCCGACGGCAAAGTGCGGTTCATCGGCGAGGCGCTCACCCGGGTGCGCGAGGATCGGCTGCGCATCCTCCGCCTGTTCCGCTTCCACGCCATCTATGCCCGCGGCGAGGTCGACCGGGCGGCGCTGTCGGCCTGTATCGCGGAGCGGGAGGGGCTCGCCGACCTGTCGCGCGAGCGCCTTCGCGCGGAGATCATGAAGCTCGTCGTGGCCCCGCGCGCGGGCGCGACGCTGCAGGCCATGGCCGATTGCGGCCTCCTCGGCCAGGTGCTCGGCGGCGTGCCGCTGGCCGCCGGCGTCGACAGGCTGGCCGCCGTCGAGGCGGGGCTGTCGATAGCGGCCGATCCCGTGCAGCGCCTGGCTTCTCTCGCGGTTCTGACCCGTGAGGATGCGCTGCGGCTGCGTGAGCGTCTGGCCCTGTCCAATGCCGAATTCCGCCGTCTGGACGGCATCGGTCATGGCTGGCGCCTCGATCCTGCGGCCGGCCTCGCCGCGGCCAAGCAGCTTCTCTATGCGGTCGGGCCGCGCGGCTTTCGCGACCGGGTCCTGGTCGGTTTCGCACGTTCCACGGCTGATCCTGCCGAAGCGGCCTGGCGCGATCTGCTCGCCCTGCCGGAGCGCTGGACGGCGCCGCATTTCCCAGTCTCGGGCGAGGACCTCCAGCGCCGCGGCTTCGCCGCCGGCCCCGACCTGGGCACCGTTCTCGCCATGATCCGTACGCGCTGGATGGCTGCCGACTTCCCCGTCGCGCGGGACCGGGTCGCCGCGCTGCTGGACGAGGTTCTCGCGGAGCGTGGGGGCGAGGGCTGAGGCGCTGGCGCCAGCCTCGCGAGGTAGTTCTAGCAACCATCTCGTGCCAATTAATTGATAGGCAAGTTTTTTTTGATTGATTTCATCGGCAAGCCTCTCCGCTCGGAGCAGGTCACCCGGTGGTCTTTTGGCGATATGGCGTTCGTTCAGGGCAAGTCATCGAGCGACATGATGCGCGAGTTGCCCGTCGAAGTTTATGTTTCGATGGTCGACTCCCTCTACGAGGATGTGCGCTCGCTGCTGCTCGGCGTGGTCGCCGCCCTGGCCGGAACGATCTATACGGCGCACCTGACCGGCCATCCGCTCCTGATCGCGTTTCCCTTCGCCATCGTGCTCATCGGCTTCGTGCGCACCCTGAGGATGGTCGCCTATCGGCGCGTGCGAGCCGACGTCCTGACCTATGAACAGGCGCTTCGCTGGGAGCGCGAATACACGATCGGCGCCAATCTCCTGGTCTTCACAATCGGCCTGTGGTGCTTCGCGACCTTCAACCTGACCCAGTCCATGGCCGCCCACCTGTTCTGCGTCTCGGTGGCGCTGTCCTACATGGTCGGGGTCACCGGCCGTAATTTCGCCAACGGACCCTTCGTCGACAACCAGATCGCCCTGCTTTGCGCGCCGCTGGTGGTGGGCATGATGATGACCGGCGTCTGGGACTACATGGTCCTTGCCTGTTTCGCGATCCCCTTCTTCGGCAGCGTGCGCAGCATTGCCCGCAGGCTCCGCGAGATCCTCCTCAACGCCATCATCGCCAAGCGCGACGTGTCTCTGCTCGCAGACCGCTTCGATACCGCCCTCAACAACATGCCGCACGGCCTCGCCATGTTCGACGCCGAGGGTCGCCTCGTGGTGGTGAACCGGCGCTGGGCTGAAATTCTGCCGCTCGATCCCGACAGCCTGGCGCAGGGCGCCCGCGCCGAGGCGATCGTCGCCGCCTATGTCGATCTTGGTATCCTCGGCGAGCGTGACGCCGGCCGGGTCCTCGATGCGGTGGCACGGCGCGTCCATGGGCTGGCGCGCGAGCAATTCGAGCTCCAGGCCAATGGCTGCAATGTCGATCTGACCTTCCAGCCGATGGAGACGGGCGGTCTTGTCGTTGCCATCGAGGACATCACCGAAAAGCGCCGCACCGAGGCGCGGATCGCCCATATGGCGCGCCACGATGCACTCACCGGCCTGCCGAACCGCTCGCTGTTCCATGAGCGTCTGGAAACGGCCCTTGCCATGACCACCGACGAGGACATGCTCGCGGTGCTGTTCGTCGATCTCGATCATTTCCAGCAGGTCAACGACACGCTCGGCCACACGGCCGGCGATGCGCTCCTTGTGGAAGTCGCCGACCGGCTGCGCTTCGCGGTGGGCGAGAACGACGTGGTCGCCCGTTTTGGTGCCGACGAGTTCGTCATCCTCCAGAACGGCGCGCGCAGCGTCAACGACGTCACGACGCTGGCCGCGCGGATCATCGAGACCATTGCCGACATCGTGCAGATCAACGACAAGCCGATCGCCAGTGGCGCGTCGGTCGGTATCGCGCTGGCGCCGCGCGACGGGCGTGAGCCGGATCAATTGCTGAAGAGTGCCGACATGGCGCTCAGCCGCGCCAAGGCGGGTGGCCGCGGCATCCTGCATTTCTACGAAGAGGAAATGGATCATCAGGCGCAGGCGCGCCGGGCAATCGAGATGGACTTGCGCAAGGCGATCCAGAACGAGGATCTGGCGGTCTATTTCCAGCCCATGCTCGATCTCAAGTCGCTGACCATCTCGACCTGCGAGGCCCTCGTCCGCTGGCCACACCGCGTCCGCGGCATGATTTCCCCGGCGGAGTTCATCCCGATCGCCGAGGAAACCGGGCTTGTCATCGAGCTCGGCCGTCAGGTGCTGCGCAAGGCCTGCCGGGCCTGCGTCGCCTGGCCCGACCGGATCCGCGTCTCGGTCAACCTGTCCTCCGTCCAGTTCGAACGAGACGACGTTGTCGCTCTGGTCGCCGAGACCCTGAGGACGACCGGGCTTGACCCCGACCGCCTCGAACTCGAGATCACCGAGACCCTGCTGCTGCAGGACTCGGAGGGTGTTCTCTCCGTCCTGACGCAGTTGCGGGCGATGGGTGTCAGGCTGGCACTCGACGATTTCGGCACGGGCTATTCAAGCCTGAGCTATCTGCACAAGTTCCCTCTGGACAAGGTGAAGATCGACCGCTCCTTCGTCCGCAACATCACCAGCGACCGCAAGGCCGCCAAGCTGCTGCGCGGCGTGACGCGGCTGGGCTCGGAACTCGGCCTGTCGGTTGTCGTCGAAGGCGTCGAGACGCTGGAACAACTGAAGCTGATCGACGCGCCGGGTGTCGTCAGCGAGGTTCAGGGCTTCGTCCTCAGCCCCGCCATCCCCGATGACCAGCTGCGGGCCCTGATGGGTCGATCCGGCAAGGATCTTCTGGCGCGCGCCGCCTGAAATCCGGAAGCAATACTGACGTTACGTCATCGGTATTCACACCAAAGACTTCCAGCGGGTTGAAGGCCACCCCTCTGCGTCTGCCGGTAGCAGAAGGGCTTTGCGCTGCACCGCGACCGGGACTGACGGCGCTGGCGCGGGTCCGTTGCGGAAAAATTGAATCTCAGGATCGCGAATTCTCCGCGAAGTCGCAAGGTTCATGCTGCAAGACGGCTGTTTAGATCCCGTTGATCCCCGTTTCCATCACGACGCGCCGCCGTGCTGTTGCCGCGGCCATGCCGCGATGCGGCAGAGTAGAGACACGGCGCCGAGGGCGGTATCATCATAACGATCATTGTATTTAACTGCGTTTCTGCGAACGCATTAACGATGATTTAACCAAACGCTTCCCACCGGTTAAAAAAGCATTAACATCGACCTCACGTTAGCAGCGGGTGTGAACGCTTCTCGTGGGGCATGGCAGATGACGACGGTGAATGCCGAAGGCTCGTTTTCACGGAACGTCGCCGATCTCATCGGCCGGATCGCCTACCGGCGGATCCAGTCTGACGAGGACCGCCGCGCCGTTTTTCGTCTGAGATACGAGTGCTATCTGCGCGAGGGTGCGATCGCGCCGAACGAGACGGGCCTGTTCGAGGATGATTTCGACAGCGCTCCCAACGTCTCGATCTTCGGCCTCTATATCGATGGCGTCCTGGCGAGTTCCATCCGTGTGCACGTGGCGACAGCGGACATGCCTTTCGCGCCCGCCCTGGCCGTTTTCGGTGACATCCTCGGCTCCCGCCTTGCCGCCGGCGAGACCATCGTCGACCCGACCCGCTTCGTCGTGGACCATGAACTCTCCCGGCTCTACCCGGGGCTGCCCTATGCGACCGTGCGCATGGGCATGCTGGCCTCCGAACATGCCGAGGCAGACTATGCCCTCGCGACGGTCAGGACCGAGCACCGGGCCTTCTACCGCCGCCTGCTGTTCATGGAACCGGTGGGCGAGCCGCGCCTCTATCCGAACCTGAAGAACCCGATCAATCTGATGGGTGTGTCCTTTCCGCTGATGCGGCAAAGGGTCTACACTCGCTATCCGTTCATGGCGTCGACGCGGGACGAGCAGGAGCGTCTGTTCGGTCCGCGCCGCCCTCGCGCCCCCCGGCGCGACCATGTCGCGGTGTCGGTGGCGGGAGAAGCCGCCGCCGCCTGAAACGTCGGGAGGCCAGGGGATGAGATCCGGCAGCCGCAAACCTTTCGACGCGTTTCGCCGCGCGCCAGGATCGGGAAACCGGGCCTCCGACGGCTGGAAACGCGAAACCTTCGTGCTGCCGCGGGATGCGGCCCGCATCAAGGCGCGGGAAATCCTGGATCGCTTTCCCCGCGCCGCCTATCTGACCGAGGTCGAGTTCTGGCGTGAACTGGAGGACGGACGCATCGAGTTCACGATGCGTCGCCTGCCGACGTCGGACTGAGGGCCGCTCAGGCGGCAGCCTCTTCCTCTTCCTCGTCCTTTTCGCCGTCTTCGTCGCCGTCCTCGTCGTCCTCGCCCTCTTCCTCTTCGAGGTCGATGGCCTGGAGGGCGACGACGGGAATGGCCTCACGGAAGAGGTCGCCCTCTTCGCCGAGCCAGATGCAGGTCGCCTCGTCGTCGCTGATGGCGGTGACCGTCAGCGCCTGGCCGCCGGATTTCAAGGTCACGATATCGCCGGGTGTGATCGTCATGGGTGCCTCCTGTGGTGCGAGGCAAACCCTAGCGGGGCTCCGTGACGGGCCCATCACAGCTATGGCCGGCGAGGGCTGTGACCCTCGCCGTCCGTGTCAGGCACGACGGCGCGACAGGCTCGCCATCAGGCTGCGGATGCCCTCGGTCCAGGGCGGGCAATCGGTTGTCAGGCGGACGCGGTTGGTCAGGCTGCCGAGACTGTCGCTGGCGATGGTGACGATGTCGCCGAGCTTGTGGGTGAAGCCCTTGCCTGGCTCGCCGCGGTCCTTGATCGGGGCGAAGAGCGTTCCGCAATAAAGCACAAGGCCGTCGGGATATTGGTGATGCGGGCCGATTGCCTGGCGCGCCAGGTCCTCGACGTCGCGGGAGATCGCTGCCATGTCGCTGCGGCCGTCGAGGACGAAGCCGTCCTCGCCCGTGACGGTGAGGGAAACCTTCATGGTCCTGACGTCATCGATCCCGAAGGTCCGATCGAACAGGCGCACGAAGGGGCCTAGGGCGGCCGAGGCATTGTTGTCCTTGGCCTTGCCGAGAAGCAGCGCGGAGCGGCCTTCGACATCGCGCAGATTGACGTCATTGCCGAGGGTGGCGCCGACGATGCGTCCGGCAGAGGAGATGACCAGCACCACTTCCGGCTCGGGATTGTTCCAGGTCGAGACCGGATGGATGCCGACATCGGCCCCCGTGCCGACCGAGGCGAGAACCGGTGCCTTGGTGAAGATCTCGGCGTCCGGGCCGATGCCGACCTCCAGATATTGCGACCAGAGCCCGCGCTCCTGGAGGTGCTTCTTCAGGGCCGCGGCCTCCGGCGAGCCGGGCTTGAGGCCCTTGAGCTCGCCGCCGATGATGGCGCCGATCTCGTCGCGGATGGCCGCGGCGCGTTCCGGTACGCCCTTGGCCTGTTCCTCGATCACGCGCTCCACCATGGAGATGGCGAAGGTGACGCCGGCGGCCTTCACCGCCTGCAGATCGACGGGGGAGAGGAGGAAGGGGGCCGCGGCGTCGCGGCCGGCGGGGATGGTGTTGGCGAGAATGGCTGCGAGGTCGCCGATCCGCTCGCCGGTCACGCCCGCGAGGGCTTCGGCTGGGTTGGCGGTATCGAAGAGATCAGATGTTGTCGGGAAGGCGCTGGTGACGTCGAAGACACCTTCGGCGCGCACCGCGACGACCGAGGGGCCATAGCCCGGCCTGAAGATGCGG
Source organism: Phreatobacter sp. (assembly GCA_019749835.1). GTDB lineage: Bacteria > Pseudomonadota > Alphaproteobacteria > Rhizobiales > Phreatobacteraceae > Phreatobacter. The sequence continues at coordinate 15,050 of JAIEPJ010000172.1, forward strand.
CCGACGAGCGTGCCCGCCGTGCCATCGGCGGGAAGGGTGGTGGTGGCGGAGAGGGCGAGGGCGCTCATATGCAGCGTCCGCCGTCGACTTCCAGCACCACGCCGGTGAGGAAGTTGCCCGGATCAGCCGCGAGGAACAAGGCGGCATCGGCGATGTCCTTCGGCGTCGACAGGCGCCCCATGGGGATCGATGCGATGAATTTCTTGCGCATCTCCGGCGTGTCCTCGCCCATGAAGGTGCCCAGCAGCGGCGTGTCGCCCGCCACCGGGGCCAGGGCGCAGACGCGGATCTTGTCCGGCGCCAGTTCCACCGCCATGGACTTGGTGAGCAGGTTCACCGCGCCCTTGGAGGCATTGTACCAGGCGAGGCCGGGACGCGGCCGGATGCCGGCGGTGGAGCCGACATTGATGATGGCACCGCCGCCGTTCTGGCGCATCACCGGGATGACGGCATGGGCGAAGTGGAAGATCGACTTCACATTGACGTCGAAAACGCGGTCGAAGGTCACCTCATCGACCTCGAGCATCGGCTGGTTGCGGTGTGAGGTGCCGGCATTGTTGACCAGCACGTCGACCGTTCCGAAGCGCTCGACCGCCTTGGCGACGGCACGCTGGACGTCCTTCGCCTTGGAGACGTCGCACTTCATGCCGAAGGCCTTGCGGCCATAGGGCTTGGCGGCCGCCTTGGCGCCCTCCTCGTTGAGATCGAGAACGACGACCCGGGCGCCTTCCTTCGCGAAGGTCTCGACGATGCCGAGACCGAAGCCCTGGGCGCCGCCCGTGACGATGGCGACCTTGTCCTTGAGACGCATGGTTTCCCCCTGATGCGTGGATGCTTGTTGGGTGATTGTCATCGCAATTTCTTCAAGCGAACCGCTACCCGCTTCGCTCGAAAATGCGTCCGGCCGCTCAGCCGTGGTTGATGACGACGGTCTTGGAGGCGGAGAACTCATAGAGCGCCTCGAAGCCCTTCTCGCGACCGTGGCCGGATTTCTTGACGCCGCCGAAGGGCAGCTCGATGCCGCCGCCGGCGCCGTAGCCGTTGACGAAGACCTGGCCGCAGCGCATGGCGCGGGCCACCCGCATGGAGCGCTTCGCGTCGCGGCTCCAGACGCCGGCCACGAGGCCGAAATCGGTGCCGTTGGCGAGGCGGACAGCGTCCTCCTCGTCGTCAAAGGGAATGGCAGAGAGGACGGGCCCGAAGACCTCATCGCAGGCGAGGCGGTTCGACCGCGGTACCGGGCCGAACAGCGTCGGCGCGACGTAGTAGCCGTTCGGCGGCAGGTTTGGCGCGAACTGACCCTCGGCGAGAACGGGAATGCCGTCGGCGCGGGCGCGGGCGAGAAAGTCCTCGACGCGCTTCTTCTGGCCGGGGGTGATCATCGGGCCGCAGTCGAGGTCCATGTCCCAGGCGCCGACGCGCACGGTGCTGAAGCGCTCGGCGACGCGCGCCACGAGTTCGTCATAGGCGGGGCGTTCGACCAGCATGCGCGAGCCGGCCGAGCAGGTCTGGCCGGCATTCTGGATGATGGCGTTGACGAGGCTTGGCACCGCCGCGTCGAAATCGGCGTCCCTGAATACCACCTGGGGCGACTTGCCACCGAGCTCGAGCGTGCAGCCGATATGGTTCTTCGCCGCCGCCGCCTGGATCAGCGTGCCGACCTCCGGCGAGCCGGTGAAGGAGATGAAATCGATGCCGCGGTGGGAGGAGAGGGCCGCGCCGGCCTCCTCGCCGAGGCCGGTGACGAGGTTGAGGACTCCCGGCGGGAAGCCGACCTCGAGGGCGAGCTCGCTGATGCGGATGAGCGAGAGACAGGCATCCTCCGCCGGCTTCACCACGCAGGTATTGCCGCAGGCGAGCGAGGCGGCCACCGACCGGCCGAAGATCTGGGCGGGATAGTTCCACGGGACGATGTGGCCGGTGACGCCGTGCGGATCGCGCACCACGGCGACGGTGTAGCCGTTGAGGAACGGGATGGTCTCGCCATGCACCTTGTCGGCGGCGGTGCCGTAGAATTCGAAGTAGCGGGCGGCCGCTGTGATGTCGGCCTTGCCCTGCCGGGCCGGCTTGCCGGTATCGACGCTCTCGAGGAAGGCAAGCTCGTCATGGTTGGCGAGGATGGCCTCGCCGAGCTTGCAGAGAAGGCGGCCGCGCTCGGTGGCGGTCATGCGGCTCCAGGGCCCCTCCTCGAAGGCCTTGCGGGCAGCGGCGACGGCCTGGTCGATATCGGCGGCGCCGCTGCGTGGCATCTGGGTGAGCACGGCACCGTCCGAGGGGCCGATCACGTCGAGGGTGGCGCCGCCGAGCGCGGCGACCGACCGGCCGTCGACGAGATTAAGGAAGCGCGGGGACATGGCGCGGGCGGCGGGACTGGTCTGGATGCTCATGGTCTTCCCTTCCGAGCGGTGGTCGGCCTCGGGCCGCGGCAAATCGGGCCGGCACGCTAGCCTCTCGGCCCCATCTTCCGAAAGAGGGGCACCGCATGGGAGCCCTTCCGCGGCGCCATCGGGGCTGTGTTCAGAAGCGCGCGGCGATCTGGGCGAGGCCAAGAACGCCGCCGATCCCGACCCCGATGCCGAGCAGGAACAGCACGAAGGCGCCCAGACCCGAGAATCGGACGCCCTGCCGGGGTGCGGGCGCCGCGGCGGGTGGCGGTGTCGTCTCCGACCTCGCGGCGGCCGCGCCGGCCAAGGTCTGTGCCGCTTCTGGCGGGCCGATTCCCTGCATCGCGGCGGCAAAAACAGGAGGCAGATCGGCCGGGGGCAGGGCGGGGGCGAGATCCGTCGAGGCCGGCGGCAAGGCCAGGAGGCGCTCGCGCTCGATCAGCCTGCGGGCGATATAGGCGGTGACGCGGTCGACGACGGCGGCAACGTCAGGGCTCTCGACCATGACGCGGCGGCCCTCGCGCGTGTCCTGCAGGAATCGGTAGCTGCGCTTGTCGCGCGCCATCTCGACAAAGGCGATCATGTCGATCCACAGGCGCGGAGTCGCGCCGGGCGTCACCGCGACGTCGAACAGGTCGACCCCCCGGGGCACATCGGCGAGCATCGGCTTCAGCCGATCGTGCAGGATGTCGAGCCGGGCGATGTCGGCCTCGCGCAGGGCGACCACCACGCCGGTGCGCTCGGCCTCGTCGATGCGGATGGCGCGGATCGTATCGGTCAGGCTGGGGACGGGCTTGGGGTCCATGGGAACCTCGCGGATGGATGGCCGGCGGGACCGGCTTGGTTAACCGCATTTAAGCATGTCCACAGGGCTGTCCCAAATCGATGGTGGGATAAGCCCGGCGAGCGGCGAGCCGCCCCGCGATGCTACGCTGGCCGCTCCCGCCTTCCGTCTGGTCGGGATGCTGTCCGCCTGTTACCGCGTACTTGTGGTCTCCTATCGTTCTCTTCAGTCAAGCGGTGGTTTATTCGCATAATTTTCTATGTCATTACAGATCATGCACGGCGTCTGAAGGTCTATTGCGCCATCGTAACGCCTTTCTGTCCCAGGCTACCGGAGTACGAAATCTCGTATACCGTGGTTTTTTGCGCCCGTGCGACGTCGCAATTGCTTTGTTCTTTTGGGAACCGATTTGGGAGGGAGGGGTTCTGAACTCTGGTAGCCGGGGTCTTCGTCCTCAGGCTCTTCAAGGGACGACACATATGAAAAAGCTCCTCCTTGCCGGCGTCGCCGCCGCCACGCTCTCCACCGCCGCCATCTCCTCCGGTGCGCTGGCCGCCGATATCGGTGCGCCGCGTCTGGCGGTGTCCGAAACCATCATCGTGCCCGCCGCGTTCACCTGGACCGGCTTCTATGGCGGCATCCATGTCGGCTACGGCTGGGGCCGTTCCAACTGGACCTTCCAGCCTCCCGGCAGTTCCACATCGCCCTCCACCAATGGTGTGTTCGGTGGTGGCCAGATCGGCTACAACTTCCAGATCAACAACATGGTGCTTGGCATCGAGGGCGACGCCTCGGCGGCCGATCTCAGCGGCTGGCGGGCCTGCCCGAACGCTGCCTTCACCTGTGCCTCGCGGGCGAACTTCCTGGGAACGATCCGCGGCCGCGTCGGCTATGCCTGGGATCGGACGCTGATCTATGCCACGGGCGGCGTCGCCTTCGGTACGTTCCGCCACCGTACCTATGATGCGGCAACGGTCACGCAGGTCGGATCCTTCAGCAATTCGCGTGTCGGTTACGCGCTGGGTGCAGGCCTGGAATATGCCTGGACGCCGAATGTGACGACGAAGCTCGAATACATGTACTACGACTTCGGCTCCTCCACCCAGCAGGCGGGCCTCGGTTCGCTCGATCCGACCGGCTTTGCCAGCACGCGCATCCGCAACGACGTCCATACCGTCAAGATCGGCCTGAACTACCTGTTCTCGACGGGTCCGGGTGCTGTGGTTTCGCGCTACTGAGCACCAGCCTCGACGCATGGCGCGAGAGGGTCGCCACCGGCGGCCCTTTTTCGTCTCAGCCCATCGGGAAAGCAGCCAGTTGCCGCAAAGCCTCGCCGGTCACCATGGCGGTGGCAACCGCGACGTTGAGCGAGCGCAGGCCGGGACGCATGGGCACGACGATGCGAGCATCGGCGACCTCGTGGACGGCTTGCGGTACACCGGCCGATTCGCGCCCTGCCATCAGCAAGTCGCCGGGCCTGAAGGTGAATTCGGTGTAGGGACGCGCGCCCTGCGTGGTCATCAGCACCAGCCTGCGACCGTCTTGCCGCCGCCAGGCGTCGAAGGACGCCATGTCGTCATGGCGTTTCCAGGCGACATGGTCGAGATAATCCATGCCCGAGCGACGAAAAGCCTTGTCGGAGACCGGGAAACCGGCAGGCTCGATGATGTCGACGTCGATGCCGAGACAAGCAGCTAGCCGGAGGATGGTGCCAGTGTTCTGGGCGATGTCGGGTTGGTAGAGAGCAATGCGGATCATCGATCCAGAGTGACCCACAGTTTTTCTGTACGGAAGACCCCGCGTCACGGTTCACCGCTCATACGAAGGTGCTGTGCGGCGCAATGCCATGTTCACAACCGCACACTGGACATCACCTTATAACGGTGCGAATAAGCGGCGCCGATCATGGTTCCCGCGCGGATTCCACCAAGCCCTCGGGCTATTTCGGCGTGGCGGCGCCGCCCCTGAAGGCTGCCGCGCGCCGGATCAGGTGGCGCGGTTGCGCTCCGCGCGCGATCGGCGCGATCTGGTCCCCATGACGGGCCGACGAGCGAAAGGACGAAGAGAAGTGGCAAGCGTTCAACATTCCGAGGGTGATCGCCGCGATTTCCTCTATCTGGCGACCGGGGCGACCGCAGCCATCGGCGTCGGTGCGGCGATCTGGCCCTTCATCAGCCAATTGGCTCCTGATGCTGGCACGATCGCTGCCGGCGCGCCGATCGAGATCGATCTCGCCGCGATTCCCGATGGCGGCCAGATCAAGATCCTGTGGCGCGGCAAACCCTATTTCGTCCGCAACCGCACCGATGCCGAGATCAAGGCTGCCGTCGACGTCAACGTGGCTACGCTGCGCGATCCGCAGCCCGACGCGGCGCGCGTTAAGGAGGGCCGTGCCAAGTGGCTGGTCATCGCCGCCAACTGCACCCATCTCGGCTGCGTGCCGCTCGGCAACCAGGGTGACTATGGCGGCTGGTTCTGCCCGTGCCACGGCTCTCACTTCGACACGTCTGGCCGTATCCGCAAGGGTCCCGCCCCGACCAACCTTCCCGTTCCGCAGTACACCTTCATCAGCGACACGCGCATCCGCATCACGGGTGCGGCGGCGACCGTCTGACGCCCGGATCCAGAGGTAACTCGACCATGCAGGGTCATTCGCACTACGTACCGACGTCGGGCATTGGCAAGTGGATGGACTCCCGTCTGCCCGTGCCGAGGCTGGTCTATGACAGCTTCATTGCCTATCCGGTGCCCAAGAACCTCAACTACTTCTACACGTTCGGCGCCATCCTCTCTTTCATGCTGGTGTCCCAGATCGTCACCGGCGTGGTGCTGGCGATGCACTACACCGCCCATGTCGACCTCGCCTTCAACTCGATCGAGAAGATGATGCGCGACGTCAATTACGGCTGGATGCTGCGTTATCTGCACGCCAATGGCGCTTCGATGTTCTTCGTCGCCGTCTACGTCCACATGTTCCGTGGCCTCTATTACGGGTCCTACAAGGCGCCGCGCGAGGTCCTCTGGATTCTCGGCGTCATCATCTACCTCCTGATGATGGCCACCGCCTTCCTCGGCTATGTTCTGCCATGGGGCCAGATGTCCCTGTGGGGCGCCGTCGTCATCACCAACCTGTTCTCGGCGATCCCGCTGGTCGGTCCGACCGTGGTCGAGTTCCTGTGGGGCGGCTATTCGGTCGACAATCCGACGCTGAACCGCTTCTTCTCGCTGCATTACCTGCTGCCGTTCATGATCGCTGGCGTCGTCGTGCTGCACGTCTGGGCGCTGCACGTCACCGGCCAGAACAATCCGACCGGCGTCGAGGTGAAAGACATCAAGAAGGACACCGTGCCCTTCACCCCTTACGCGACGATCAAGGACGCGGTGGGCCTCGTCTTCTTCCTGATCCTGTTCATGTGGTTTGCCTTCTTCCAGCCGACCTATCTCGGCCATGCGGTGAACTTCGTGCCGGCCGATCCGCTGGTGACGCCGCCGCACATCGTGCCGGAATGGTACTTCCTGCCCTTCTACGCGATCCTCCGGGCCATCACCTTCGACATCAACCTGATCATCTTCACGATCCCGTCGAAGCTCGGCGGCGTGCTGGCCATGTTCGCGGCCATCGCGGTGCTGGCCTTTCTGCCCTGGCTCGATACCTCGAAGGTGAAGTCAACGGCCTACCGGCCCATGCACAAGCAGTTCTTCTGGGCCTTCGTCGCGGTCTGCTTGATCCTCGGCTGGCTCGGTTCCAAGCCTGCCGAATACCCCTACACGGTGTTGTCGCTGATCTTCACCGGCCTGTACTTCGCCTATTTCCTCGTCGTCCTGCCGCTTCTCGGCCTGTTCGAGACGCCCCGCAAGCTCCCGGCCTCTATCGCCGACTCGGTGCTGGGCAAGGTGCGGTCGGGTGGCGCGCCGGTCACGGCAGGGGCTGCGGCAGCACCGCAGACCAAGGGCTGAGGCGAGAGAGAGATTAAGGAACCACGATGATGAAGCGTTTCTCTCTCCGCATGGCAACGGCCGGGCTTGCAGGCCTGGTCATCGCCTCGATCGGCCCCGCACAGGCCGCCGAGCAGGTTGCTCCGCCGCGCTTTAACTGGGCGTCGTCCGGCATCTTCGGCACCTTCGACCGGGCCCAGCTCCAGCGCGGCTTCCAGGTCTACAAGGAGGCCTGCGCCGCCTGCCACAGCATCAACCTGATGTCGTTCCGCAACCTCGCCCAGCCGGGCGGGCCGGAATTCCCGACTGCGCAGGCGGCAGCCATCGCGGCCGACTGGATGCACAAGGTGCGCGAGATCGGCGATGACGGTCAGCCCACCGAGCGCACGCCGCGCCTGGCGGACCGGATCCCCGGTCCTTTCGCCAACAAGAAGGCCGCCGAGGCTGCCCATGGCGGCAAGGCACCGCCGGACCTGTCACTGATGCCGCGGGCGCGCTCCTATGAGCGCGGCTTCCCCTGGTTCCTGACCGATATCTTCACGCTCTATCAGGAGCACGGCGCCGACTATGTGAAGGCCTTCCTGACGGGCTACGAGGAAGGCAAGGAGACCCCGCCGGGGACGCACTACAACAAGTATTACCCCGGCAATTTCGTCGCCATGCCGAATGTCCTCCAGGACGGCATGGTGACCTATTCGGATGGGTCGCCGCAGACGGCCAAGCAATATGCCGCCGACGTCACCGCCTTCCTGATGTGGACGGCGGAGCCGCACATGGAGCAGCGCAAGCGCATCGGCTTCCAGGTGCTGCTGTTCCTGCTGGTCCTCGGCGGCCTGACGTACTTCACCAAGAAGAAGGTCTGGAAGAATGTCGAGGGGCACGCCTGAGGCGTAACGCTGCGCCGGTGACTTGACGAAGGGCCGCGTGAGCGGCCCTTTTTCATGGGGCAAGCCTCGTAACGTCATGCAGCCTTCGCACGAATCCGGTGCGTGCGGAACGAAAGCTAGGCACCGGACAGGGAGATGCAGGATGACCAGAGCCGTACTCGGCGTGATCGGAGGCTCCGGCATCTATGACCTGCCGGGTCTCGAAGGGCTCGAGGAGATCGCCGTGTCCTCGCCCTGGGGCGAGGCCTCAGACGTCCTGCGCCGCGGGCGGATCGGCGCCACCGAGATCGTCTTCCTGCCGCGGCACGGCCGGGGGCATCGCTTCAGCCCGTCCGACATCAACTACCGCGCCAATATCGACGTGATGAAGCGGGCCGGGGTCACCGACCTCGTGTCGCTATCGGCGGTGGGCTCGTTCAAGGGCGATCTGCCGCCCGGCCATTTCGTGCTGGCGGACCAGTTCGTCGACCGGACTTATCTCCGCCCGTCGAGCTTCTTCGGCAAGGGCTGCGTCGCCCATGTGGCCTTTTCCCATCCGGTCGCGCCGCTGCTGCAGAAGCGGCTGGCGGCGGCGGCCGAGGCGGAGGGCATTGCCCACCAGATCGGTGGCACGGCGGTGTGCATGGAGGGACCGGCCTTCTCCACCCTGGCCGAGAGCCTGTTCCACAAGGGCCAGGGATGGGACCTGATCGGGATGACCTCCATGCCCGAGGCCAAGCTCGCCCGCGAGGCAGAGATCTCCTATGCCTTCGTCGGCATGGTGACGGATTTCGATGCCTGGCACGAGGAGGTGGGCCCGGTGGACGTCTCTCAGGTGATCCACCACCTGCATTCCAACGCCGACAAGGGCCGCCGTCTCGTGGCGCGGCTCGCCCGCGACTTTCCCGCCGCGCACGAGCCCTGTCCGATCCATTCCGACCGGGCGCTCGAACACGCCATCATCACCGCTGCCGAACACCGTGACCCGGCACTCGTGGCCAAGCTTGACGCCGTGGCCGGCCGCGTTCTGGCGCGCTGAGGCGTCAGAGCCAGCCGAAGGGGCCGCCGAAATAGCCGTGGCGCCAGGCTCCGAAACCCCAGAAGAAGATGGCGCCGACCAGGTTGAGGATAAGAGCCACCGCGATGAAGGCGGGAATGGCCGCCAGCGCCGCCTTGAAGAAGAAGCCGACCAGCCGGGTGAATGGCACGTCGATGGCGGTGACGGTGATCGGGGTCGGCTGGTAGGGGGCCGGGCCGGCCGGTGCCTGCGGCATGGTCATCGTGTCTCTCCATCGTCCTGGTTCGGCATTGCCGCGCCGTGGTCCGGCGGGTTTGCGTATGCGCTAGAGTTAGAAGCGGCGCCGACGCGGCGCCAATGAATTCGCGGTAAGGTTTCGCCGCCGACGGAGGGACAGCATGGCCGAGGACGAGGATCTCAAGGCAACGGTGCGGACGATTCCGGACTACCCCAAGCCGGGCATCATGTTCCGCGACATCACCACGCTGCTCGGTGATGCCCGCGCCTTCCGCCGCGCCGTCGACCTCCTGGTGCAGCCCTATGCCGGCGGCAAGATCGATCAGGTGGCCGGCATCGAGGCGCGCGGCTTCATCCTCGGCGGCGCAGTGGCCCACCAGCTCTCCGCCGGTTTCGTGCCGATCCGCAAGAAGGGCAAGCTGCCGCACCAGACCATCCGCATGGCCTATGCGCTGGAATATGGCACCGACGAGATGGAGATCCATGTCGACGCCATCCGCCCTGGCGAAAAGGTCATCCTGATCGATGATCTCATCGCCACGGGCGGCACGGCGGAGGGCGCGGTGAAGCTCTTGCGCCAGATCGGCGCGGAGGTGGTGGCCGCCTGTTTCATCATCGACCTGCCGGACCTGGGCGGGGCGGGCAAGCTCCGAGCCATGGGCGTGCCGGTGCATACGCTGATGGCCTTCGGCGGGCATTGAGGGGCGCATCACCAGATGGGACGGATGGTCCCGCTTGCCCCTCGAGGTCTCGGATGGAGCCCGCGGCGCTGACGGCTGCTCCGCCACGTGGGCCCCTGGTCTGTTGCCGGAGGCTCATAGCCGCCAGGGGCTGTCGCTGAACCTGGCGCTGACGAAGTCGAGGAAGGCGCGCACCTTGGGGAGCCTCTGGCGTCCCGGGGGAAAGACGAGGTGCATGGGAACCGGATCATCGACATGGGTGTCTGCGAGAAGCCGTACCAGGCGCCCCTCGCGGATTGCCGGGGCGGCCAGCATGTCGCCGATGCGCGCGATGCCCAGATCAGCGAGGGATAGGGCCAAGGCTCCTTCTGCCGTGCCGATGCGGACCGGTCCCTGCACGGTGATCTGGCTGAGCTGGCCGTCCTCCCGGAAGGGCCAGCGCGCCATGTCCGGTGTGGTGGTGATGGCAAGGCAGGCGTGACGGGCAAGGTCCGCCGGCCTTTTCGGAACGCCGTGGCGCTCAAGATAGGCGGGGGATGCGACAATGACGCGGCGGACCTCGGCGAAGCGACGGGCGGCTAGGCGCTCGTCGGTTACCGGCCCGGTGCGGATGGCAACGTCCAGTTCCTCGCCGACGACGTCGCATATGCGGTCCTCGACCGTCAGATCGAGACGGATATCCGGATAGGCGGCGCCGAAGGCGACGAGGGCGGGGGCGAGCTGGCGCATCGCGAAGCTGATGCCGGAGTTGACGCGGAGCCTGCCCTGGGGACGCCCGCCGCTTGCCATCGCCATGGATTCGGCATCATCGATCGCGCCGATGATGCGGCGGGCGGCATCGAGATAGTCCTGTCCGGCCGGAGTCGGGACGATGCGCCGGGTTGTGCGTTCGAGCAGGCGGACCCCGAGCCGCTGCTCCAGCCGTGTGATGGCCTTGGAGACGGCCGATGGCGTCACGCCGAGATGCACTGCGGCGGCGGTGAAACCGCCGCGGTCGACCGCAGTGACCAGAATCTCCATCGCTTCGGCACGGTCCATTAGTGCCTCCAGTTCCAGAATGAAGGGAACAATAGCCTGATTATCGATCGTGCGGAACAGGCCTAGCCTTCCTCGGTCACCATGATGGTGGCGCGGGAGACTTCGCGATGGACCCACTGAGCAATCAACGGGACGGCTTCAACTATGAGGAAGCGCGCCGCCGGGCGCAGCGCGAGCGTGCGCTCGCCTGGCGTTCCGGGTGGCGATGGCTTTGGCAACAGTTCAGGCGCACGCCGCGCCCTCACAGCGGCACGAAGACCGATCCGTCGAAGGCGAAGACCAGTTCGCCCCGCTGGTTCTCGCCGGTGTTGAGGGAGAAGACGATCCCCCAGCCCGGGCGCGAGGCCAGCGGCCGCTTGGACACATATTCGGTGAAATAGGTCACCGTGTCGCCGGCACGGACCGGCCGCGGCCATTTCAGGTTCTTGAAGCCGCCGGAGGGGCCGTTCCATTGCGGCGGCAGGCCCTTGGCCGCGCGGTCGGCGGCGACGCGCTGGGACTGCTCGACGCGCATGCGCATCCAGACGCTGCCGGTGTGCCAGCCGGAGGCCACGAGGCCGCCGAAATGGGTGGCGGCGCCGCCTTCCTCCGACAGGTGGAAGGGCTGGGGATCGTAGAGCCGCGCGAAGGCGATGATGGCCTCGGGCGTGAAGGTGTAGGCGCCGAGACGCTCCCGTTCGCCGAGGACGATATCGTCATACATGTCAGGCTGCGTCCTGGCTGCGCCGGGCAAAGAAGATCGGGTTGGTCTGTTCCATGACCACCTCGCCCTTCTGGTTCATCAGTTCGAAGCGGAAACGCACGACGCCGCGGTCGGGCCTGGAGGCGGAGGGGCGCGCCTCAAGGATCTCCCGCCGGACCGACAGGACGTCGCCGGGAAAGACCGGGCGGATCCATCTGACCTCGTCGATTCCGGGCGCGCCGATGGAGGTCGACCCGTCCATGAAGTGGTCGAACATCAGCCGCATCATGATCGCGCAGGTGTGCCAGCCGGAGGCGGCGAGGCCGCCCAGCATCGATGCACGCCCGGCTTCCTCGTCGAGATGGAAAGGTTGCGGATCGAACTGGCTTGCGAAGGCGATCACCTCCTCCTTCGTCACCAGATAGGCGCCGAAGGTGGTGATCTCGCCGGGGACAAAATCCTCGAAGGCGGGATAGGGCTTGGCTGGCATCATGGCATCCGGCGCGGTGGTTGTTCCGCCTTATGCCGGAAACGGAGGCTTTCGTCCCGCTGGACCTTCGGCAGGGTGGGGGCCAGGACGCGTCATCCGTGGCATGGGGATCTCCCACCGTAACCCTGACGTCATGCCCGACCTCGTGCCGGGCATCCACGAATTGGCGGATGGCGTTGGTCAAGTCGAGGATGCCTGGGACAAGCCCGGGCATGACGACGAAGGACAATGCGGCGAACTGGGACGGAGGCCCCGCCGTCTCAGTTGGCGAAGCGGAAGTGCAGCACGTCGCCGTCCGCGACGACATATTCCTTGCCTTCGAGGCGGAGCTTGCCGGCGTCGCGGGCGCCCGCCTCGCCGCCCAGCGCCGTGTAGTCGGCGAAGGCGATGGTTTCGGCCCGGATGAAGCCCTTCTCGAAATCGGTGTGGATCACCCCGGCCGCTCCCGGCGCCTTGGTGCCCCTGGTGATGGTCCAGGCGCGTGCCTCCTTGGGGCCCACGGTGAAATAGGTCACGAGGGCGAGGAGTTCGTAGCCGGCGCGGATGACCCGGTTGAGACCGGGCTCGACGAGGCCGACCGCCTCGAGGAAATCCTTCTGGTCCTCGGCCGCCATGACGGCGATCTCGCTCTCGATCTTGGCGGAGACGACGACAGCCCTGGCGCCCTCGGCCCTGGCCCGCTCGAAGACGCGGGCAGAGAAGCTGTTGCCCTGGTCGGCGGAGGCCTCCTCGACGTTGCAGACATAGAGGACCGGCTTGGAGGTCAGCAGGTTCAGCATCTCGAAGGTTTTGGCCTCCTCCGGCTTCACCTCGGTCATGCGGGCGGGGCGGCCGTCGCGCAGGTGGACCAGGGCGCGGTTGATCAGATCGACCTGCTCCTTGGCGTCCTTGTCGCCGCCCTTGGCCTTCTTCTCGAGGCTGACGACCCGCTTTTCCAGGCTCTCGAGGTCGGCGAGCATCAACTCGGTCTCAATGGTCTCGATGTCGGCGATCGGGTCGACCTTGCCCTCGACATGGGTGATGTCGCCGTCCTCGAAGCACCGGACGACATGGGCGATCGCGTCGACCTCACGGATATTGGCGAGGAACTGGTTGCCGAGACCCTCGCCCTTCGAGGCGCCGCGGACGATGCCTGCGATGTCGACGAAGGTGATGCGGGTCGGGATGATCTGCTGTGACTTGCCGATGGCCGCGAGCTGGTCGAGGCGCGGGTCGGGCACTGCAACGTCGCCGACATTCGGCTCGATCGTGCAGAACGGGTAATTGGCCGCCTGCGCTGCCGCGGTCTGCGTCAGGGCGTTGAAGAGGGTCGACTTGCCGACGTTCGGCAGGCCGACGATGCCGCATTTGAAGCCCATGGAAGGTCCGATCTCAAGCTGTGGCGCCTTGTCGAATGCAAGGCGAGGGGTGTCAAGGGCGGGGTCAGGCTTTCGGTACGTCCTTCGCCTCGCCGGGACGCTTCACCTCGCCCCAGCCGCGTCCCTCCATGGCGAGGTGGATGCGGTTCTGAAAGGCGGCGTCGTCGCCGGCGGCGAGCATCTCGGCATGGTCGGCGCAGGCGTCGCAGAGGTCCTCGACCCAGGGCATCTCGGCCTTGGCGAAGTCGTTCAGCACATAGGCATGGACAAGCGCCTTGTCGCCGGGATGACCGATGCCCATGCGCACGCGGCGATAATCGTTGCCGCACTGGGCGGTGATCGAGCGCAGGCCGTTATGGCCGGCATTGCCGCCGCCGGTCTTCACCCGCAGCTTGGCGGGAGGAAGGTCCAGCTCGTCGTGGAAGACGACGACCTCGGCAAGGTCGATCTTGAAGAAGCGCATGGCCTCGCCGACGGCCCGCCCGCTCTCGTTCATGAAGGTGCCCGGCATCAGCAGCAGCACCTTGTGGTCGCCGACGGCGCCTTCCGCACACAGCCCCTGGAAGCGCTGCCGCCAGGGACCGAAGCGATGGCGGCGGTGGATCGCCGCGGCCGCCATGAAGCCGATATTGTGCCGGTTGTTCTGGTACTTCGCCCCGGGATTGCCGAGGCCCGCCATGAGGATCATCGGTCCTTGTCCGTCAGCTGCCGAGGGTCTGGCCTCAAACGAAAGGGGCGCCCCGCTTGAGGGCGCCCCGATGCGGGAAACATGCGGGGCGCAGGGCCCCGACGGATCACTTCTTGGCGGCAGGTGCCGGGGCAGCCGCCGGAGCGGCAGGCTCGGCTTCGGCCGGCGCCATGATCGACAGGATCGTGACGTTTTCCTTGGTCGCCGGGCGGGTGCCGGCCGGCAGCTTGATATCGGCGATATGCAGCGTGTCGCCGATCGCCATGCCCGAGATGTCGATCTCGACGCCATCCGGGATATGGTCGGCGTTGCACAGCAGCGACAGCGAGTGGAGAACGATGTTCACCGAGCCGCCGAGCTTCACGCCGGGGGCGGTATCGGCACCATGGATATGGATCGGAATGTCGACGCTGATCTCGGCACCGGCGCCCAGGCGCAGGAAGTCGACATGGACCGGCGTGTCCTTGACCGGGTCGAGCTGGTAGTCGCGCGGGATGACGCGGTGCTTCTCGCCCTCGACCTCGAGGGTGAAGACGGTCGACTTGAAATGTCCGGCGTAGATCCGCAGGTGAAGGGTCTTGTAGTCGAGCGAGATCAGCACGGGGGGCTTCTTGTCCCCGTAGATGACGCCGGGCACGCGGCCCAGACGACGTTCAGCGCGTGCGGCCCCCTTGCCGCCCTTCGCGCGGACCGTCGCCGACAACGTTTCGTTGGCAGCCATGGTCGTGTTCTCCAAATGAAAGACCCGTGGCGGGAGCCTCCAGGGGTGCGGAGAATGCCACGGGACGCCGGCCTATAGCCGAAATGGGGGGGAGGGGCAAGGGTCGGGGTCCTGTCCGGCGGCACGCCTCATCCTGCCGGCAGCACCTGGTACATGTCCGCGAAGATCTGCCATCCGCCCGGGGTCTTCTTGACGTGCACCATGGAGCGCACCCGCCGGCGGAGGGGGTCGCGTCCCGCCGGGCCGATCTCGACATTCCAGACCCAGAGCATGACCGCGTTGTCCTCGCCGCCGTCGACCCGCGCCTGGACGAGGGTCATCCGCGTGTCGGCAGCGGCGAAATTGCGGGCATAGACCGCCCGGATCTGATCGCGTCCGGCGGCGACCGGACCTTCCGGCATCATCAGGACGGCGCGTTCCGCATAGAGGGCGACGATCTTGTCGGCATTGCGCTCGGCCATGGCGGCGGTGAACTGGCGCACGAGTTCCTCGGGCCCGGCGGGGCCCTGCTGGGCCGAAGCGCGCGGGCCGGCGAGCATTGTCATCCCCGCCACCGCAGCCGCCAGGCCGGCGCTCCAGCCACGGCGGGACATCCACCTGCCTTCCGGCATTCTTCCCTCCTCTTGCAACAATGGGAACGGTCGACGAAACCAGTTCGACACACCGGGCTGCGATCGTCGACAAGGAGCCAGGGCCAGCCTCCCCGATGATCGGGTCGAAACTGCCCGCTCCATGTTTCCGTCCGGCGTCGGGCGCGCCGGACAGGTGCAATGAAGGAGTAGAGACATGCGGGCCGCTCTGATCATCGGAATGGCGCTGACGGCGTCGGGCGTTGCGGAGGCGGGACCGGTCTTTGACCGCCTGACGGGATCGTCGGCGAGGACCGATCCCTGTTTTGCCCGCGCCTATGACGGCGAGCACCTTCGGCGCAATCCGCAGCAGCGGGTGGTGCGGATCCATCTGTCACGCGCGCGCGTGGAGGTCGCGGAGGAGAACCGGCCGCAGCGCTTCACTGTCCGCGTCGGCTTCCGCCTGCGCAACGACCGCGACGTCTACGAGACCAATGCCATCTGTACGGGGGGAGGCACCCTGGCCGAGTGCGCGGGGGAGGGCGATACCGGTGTGTTCCGCCTGATCCTCGCCGGCGAGGCGCTGCGCCTCGAGGTGGAGCGGCTGGAGGTCGAGGGCGGACGCGGGTCCAGTCCCGACCTCGCCCGCAGCGACGACCGGGTATTCCTGCTGCGCCCCGCTTCTGCAGCCGCCTGCGCCGCTGGTTGATGGATCAACTGTCGCGGCCGAGGACGCCGTCGAGGGCCGATTTCAGGTTTTCCAGCGACAGCGGCCGGTAGGTGAAGACGACGCGGCTGGCACCGGCCGGCACCTCGACGCCGCGGAACAGGATGTCGGAGCGAAGCAGCGGCTTGCGCTCGCCGTTCACCTCGACCTCCCAGCCCGGATACCAGGGCTCGTGCAGGCTCAGGACAGTGGAGACGCGGGCATCCACGGCGATCTCGATGCGGTCGGGGCGCCAGGCGGTGATCTCCGCCTTGCCGGGCGAGCGCATCAGCGCCTGGACGGCAGGGGAGAGCGTCGCAGCGGCTCGGCTGTCCCGCCCTGCCGTTATCGGCGCCTGAGCGCTTGCGGCCGCGGCGGCGCGTGCCGGGCTCAGGTCGTCGTCGTCATCGATCATCACCTCAGACGTCCCGTTGGAGGGCGGAAACAGTCCGGCATCGACGAAAGCGTCGGCATCCGCGACCCGGACGATACTGGCCAGCGCGACGCGCGGCGCGGCGTCGGGCAGGCGATAGATCCAGGCGGTCGGACCGGCCATGATCGTCTCGACCGTCGACCATTGGGCAAGATGCGGCATCCGTTCGATCGGCCGGTCGAGCACGATGTATTCGAGACCGAGGAGCCTGCCGAGATCGCAACTGTAGCCAGGGAACGATGTCGGGAAGCGGCGATGGAACACGGTGTAGGGGCTCTCGCCCGGCGCGACCAGCCGATCATAGGCGCCGATCCGCAGCGGGTTGTAGCCGTTGGTGGCCTCCAGGCCATAGACCATCGCCGCGTTTTGCCAGGGCCCGCCCAGGCCGACGATCTCGACACGGGGACGCCCGCCCGCAACGCCGCTGCGCTTCATCTCGCGGGTGAGCGTGGCGATGATCTGTGCATCGCGTCCCGCAGGTTTCTCCAGGAAGGCATAGGTTGCGCGCGGCTCGGCGTTCATCGAGGAGGCAGCGTTGCGCAGCACGAGTTCGCCCGCAGTGAAGGCGACGGCGAGGCTGGCGGCCGCAAGGCGCAGACGCGGGGTCTTCGGCCAGGCCAGCAGGACGGCGAGGGCGACATAGATCGGCGCCACCTTGGCGATGGCAAGCGCGGAATCCCAGCCCTTGCCCGAGAAGCTGGAGAAATGCACCGCCCAGGCGAGGACCGAGACCACGGCGAGAGCGAGTGGCACGGCGACTAGCCGGTTCACCCGCGGCAGCCCGTTTCGGACATAGTCGGCGACGAGGAAGCCCGAGAGATAGGCAAAGGCCACGACGACACCGAAGAGGCCGCCGACCGGCCGGCGGAACTGGGAGACGCCCGGGGCGTATTGGAACAGCAGGGGGAAGAGCGGCGTGTAGCGTCCGAGCGCGTAGCAGAACGCGACGAGGGCGACGGCGGCGAAGACCCGGCGTCCCGACGCCACCAGCCGGCCGCCGGCGAGGCCGTGCCAAAGCACCAGCAGCGCGGTGAGCGAGCCGGCGAAGAGATAGTTGAAGGCCCGGTCGGTGCTGTCGATCCCGGGTCGGGTTCCGTGGCTCGGTCCCCAGTCGCCCGTCGCGCTGGGCTGCAGCGCGCCGAACACGTCCGGCACGAGGAAATTCGCGAAGTTGACCGGGTACCAGGAGGACATCAGCGCATAGCCGAGGTCGATGCCGGGGCGGTTCGAGAAGGCGGCGAACTGGGCAGTGAGCAGAAGCGGGACGGCCATCAGCGCGACGCCGAGGATTGCCATGATGACGAAGAGGTGCAGCCGGCCGAGCAGGAAGCGCCAGGGCTCCGGCTGCGTCACCACCTGCCGGATCGCCATGACGGCCAGCAGTACGGATAGCAGCATGGGCGTCTGCGTCCGCCCTAGCGCGATGACGACCGCAACGAGGGTGAAGCCGATCGCCGCGAGGATGGAGCGGCGGCCGAGGGCGATGTCGAGCAGCAGCAGCGCCAACGGGAACAGGCCGAAGGCGGTGATGATGCCGACATGGGCCATCCCTCCCGACACAACGCCGCCGAGCATGAAGATGGCGGCCGCCAGGACGGACCCGGCCGCTGGCCAGCCGAGCCGGTGGCCATGGACGACGAGGGCGAGTCCGCCAACGAGCAGGTGCGCAAAGACGATGAAATCGAAAGCGAACATGTTCGGTTCGGCATCGAACCAGGCCCAGATCAGGAAGGGCGGCTGGAAGATCAGCGACTGGGGGTCGGCAATGCTCGGATGGCCGGCATAGTGATAGGCGTTCCAGAACGGCGTGGCGCCGGAATGGAGCGAGGAAGCGAGGAAACGGAAGAAGGCGTAGAACTGGTTCTTGGAATCCCAGGGTACGACGAGGTCGTAGAGCCACCATTGCAGCCAGGCGGCGATCCAGATCGCGGTGACGGCTGCGAGTGCGGCCCACAGACCGGCCCGGGGCGAGCCCGACAGCCGCGACATCCAGGACTTCGGGGGCATGGCATGCGGTATGTGCGCGCCGCGACCGGCGGCACCAACCCAAACTTGCAACGACACTTCAGCCCCCCGGGACCGGATGATGGTCCGCGGCAGTCACTGAAACGTGATCGATCGTGTTTTTCAAGTGATTTGTCCGCGGCTGTGGACCAGTGACCACACCGCAGATTTACCGGACGTGAACGGCGCTGCGGGTTGCAGCGGCGGGCCCGGACGGCGATAAGCTTCCCCCATGTCCACCGCAGAGCGCGCCCGATCCACCCATGGCGGCCTCAGAGGCCTGATCTCCAACGGGGCGATCCGGCTGCGCGCCCTGGCAGAGACCGCCGGCAAGCGCTTCAACGACCTGATGCCGAAAGGGCTCTATGCCCGCTCCCTGATCATCGTCATCGCGCCGATCGTCATCCTTCAGTCAGTGGTCGCCTATGTGTTCATGGAACGCCATTGGCAATTGGTGACCCACCGCCTGTCGGCCGCAGTCACCCAGGATATCGCGGCGCTCATCGACGTGCAGCGCACCTATCCGCAGGATCGCGACTACGCGACGCTCCGGCGCCTCGCGCGCGAGCGCCTCAGCCTGCTGCTGGAGATCCTGCCGCCGGAGCCGCTGCCGCTGCCGGGACCCAGGCCCTTCTTCGACGTGCTGGACGCCGCCCTGTCTCGCGAACTGGCGCTGCAGGTCGGCCGGCCCTTCTGGGTCGACACGGTCGGCAATTCGGCGCTGATCGAGATCCGCATCCAGCTCGAGGACGGCAAGATCATGAAGGTCTTCGCCCGCCGCGGCATGGCCTATGCCTCCAACAGCCACATCTTCCTCGTCTGGATGGTCATCGCCTCGCTGGTGCTGATCAGCATCGCGATCCTCTTCCTGCGCAACCAGATCCGCCCCATCCAGGCCCTGGCTTCCGCTGCGGAGGATTTCGGCAAGGGGCGCGACGTCGCCGGCTTCCGGCCGCGCGGGGCGAGCGAGGTGCGCCAGGCCGCGCTCGCCTTCATCGAGATGCGGCGCCGGATCGAACGGCAGATCGACCAGCGCACCACGATGCTGGCGGGCGTCAGCCACGACCTGCGCACCATCCTCACCCGATTCAAGCTGGAACTGGCGCTGCTGCCGGAAGGCCCGGAGACGGAGGCGCTGCGCCGCGATGTCGACGAGATGGGGCGGATGGTGGAGGGCTATCTGTCCTTCGCCCGCGGCGATGCCGGCGAGGCGCCGGCCATGACGGACATCGAGGCCTCGCTGCGGGATATCGGCAATGACGCCGAGCGCACCGGTGCCAGGACCTCCGTATCCTTCCACGGCATGGCCACGGTGAAGGTCAGGCCCGATGCCTTCCGCCGCTGCATCTCCAACCTCGTGGTCAATGCGGCCCGTCACGGCGACACGATCGCCATCGCCGGCCATCGCGACCACCGCTGGCTGACCGTCACGGTCGATGACGATGGACCGGGGATCCCCGCCGACCGGCGCGAGGACGTGTTCAAGCCGTTCATGCGGCTCGACGATGCCCGTAACGTCGATGACGGCGGTTCGGGGCTCGGCCTCGCCATCGCCCGCGACATCGCTCGTTCTCATGGCGGGGAGATCACGCTCGGGGACAGCCCGCTCGGTGGCTTGCGGGCGACCGTGCGCGTGCCGGTCTGACCCCCCGTTTGGCTGTCAGGCGGCGGCCGACAGGTCATCGCCCGTCCAGCGGCGCCGTGCCGCCAGAACCACGTCATGGGCGAAGAGCGACAGGTGGCCGGCAGTGATGGCCGCGGACAGCGCCATGCCGAAAAGCCAGTAGCCCGGCATGGACGAGAGCGCATTGGAGGGCGAGGGAATGCGCGAGGCCTGGTCGAGCAGCGGCTGCGCCACAACCGACAGGACGACGAGGCCGGCGACGCCGGCCATCACCACGGCGGTGGAGCGGATATTGGCGAGGGGCGTGCTCGGCCCCATCAGCGGGCGAAGGGCGCCGACCAGCACGAGGGTCAGGACGACGGCCCAGGAGACCGCGTGCATTCCGGCATAGACCTGCGCCTCGAACAGGCGGTTGGCCGCCAGCAGCACGTCCACCCGGGCGATTAGCGTGTCGGGTGACATCCAGAAGATGGCGAGGCGGTAGTTCGGCACGGGATCGATCAGGCCCCAGCCCGTTGTCAAGGCGGCGAAGCCGGCCGCTGCGAGATAGATCCCGCAGAACGTGATGACGAGGCGTCGCATGCCATTCTCCCGCAGTCCCCGCCGGGACCCTAGGAGCCGCACCCGGTGCCGGCAACGATAAGGTTAAGAATTGGTTAACGGCGATGCCCGTATCGGGCTTTCGGGGGAATTGCCGCAGCGGCTGACGGGCCTAGCCTGGGGTCGACAGAACGGGAGAGTGCTCCATGTCCGCCACCGATGCGATGCCCGCCGCGATCCGCCACTGGCATGCCGTCGCCGAGGCGCGCGATGTCGCCGGCCTGGAGGCCCTGCCGGCTGCGAATGCCGTTTTCGAGAGTCCGGTGGTGCATACGCCACAGGTGGGCCGGGCCATCGTCACGCGCTATCTCGCCGCGGCCTTCCAGGTGCTCAACAACGAGGGATTCCACTATCCCAACCAATGGTTCGGCGTGCGCTCGGCGGTGCTGGAATTCGCCACCGACATCGATGGCATTGCCGTCAACGGCATCGACATGATCACCTGGGACGAGGTCGACCGGATCACCCATTTCAAGGTGATGATCCGGCCCCTGAAGGCGATCAACCTCGTCCACGAGAAGATGCGCGCAACGCTGATGGCGATGGGCCCGCGACCCGCCTGAGCCGGCGCGTCAGCGGTTGCAGACGGTGGGGGCAGAGACCGGCTGGCCGGCCGGGCGGAACTTGAAGACCTGGGAGCCGCCGAGCAGCTGGCCGTTCGGGACCCAGTCGCCGGCGATGGTCATGGCCGGCGGGCTGGCGGTGCAGAGGCAGGCGCCGCAATAGGTGATGGCGCGGGTTCCCATGGACTGTGTCGGCGATTGTCCGGGGCCGGAGGCCTGGGCGGAGGCGGCGAAGCCCGCGGCGAGGACGAGAGCGGCCGTGGCGGTGCGGATGAGGGACATGGTCTGTCTCCGGGATGGCGGCGCTTGAGCGGGGCGGCCGCTTGACGATGAACTTGACCATGGGTCGCGGGGAAACCGCGAAAGGTTCACAGGCTGGCGACAGAATGTTCGCCTCAGCCGCGGGGGGCCGACCGGCAGGCGGAGGCAGTCTGGGCGGGGTCGCGGGGATGGTAGCGCAGGGTGATGCGATCGCCCATGCGGCCGGAGGGGCGCCAGTCACCGGGAACGGCCATGTCCGGCCGTTCCTCGTCACAGAGGCAGCCGGTGCAATAGAGGACGGCGGTCGTCTGGTGACGCGGCGCGTCGCCGGCAAGGCCCATGGCCCCAACGAGCGCGAAGCCTGCCGCAGCAAGCGTGGAGAGAGGCGAGACGGGCATCGGAACGACCTTCCGGTGCAATGACCACCGTCAGAACAGCGCGGCAAGGGTAAAGGTTCCCTTAAGATCCGCTTTCGCAGTTGGACATCCCGGCGAGAGGCGCCGTGTCGCCTGGGATCGTCGCGAAGAGAGGCCCTGAAGCCACCCACTTGACCATGGGTCGCGGCGTTGTGGCGGAAGGTTCAACAAAAAACCCGCCCCGGTGCGGGGGCGGGCTTCTCGGCCGTCACGGAGGCGGCGGGAGGCTCAGCGCAGCTCGGCGCAGAACTTCTGAATCTTCTCGCAGGCCGAGGTCAGCACCTCGGTGGATTCGGCATAGGAGAGGCGGAAGGCGGGGCCGAGGCCGAAGGCCGAGCCGTGGACGATGGCGACGCCCTCGCTCTCGACGAGCTCCATGGCGAAGTCCTCGTCGGTTGCGATGGTCTTGCCGGCGGCGGTCTTCTTGCCGATCACGTTCTTCAGCGAGGGATAGACGTAGAAGGCGCCCTCGGGCGTCGGGCAGGACAGGCCGCTGGCCTGGTTGAGCATGGAGACGACAAGGTCGCGGCGCTGCTCGAAGGCCTGGCGGCGCACGGGGATGTAGTCCTGCGTGCCGTTCAGCGCCTCGACGCCCGCCCACTGGGCGATGGAATTGGCGCCTGAGGTCTGCTGGCCCTGAACGAGGTCCATCGCCTTGATGAGGTGCTCGGGACCGGCGGCATAGCCGATGCGCCAGCCGGTCATCGAATAGGCCTTGGACAGGCCGTTCATGGTCAGCGTGCGCTCATAGAGGGCGGGCTCGACCTGGGCCGGCGTGGTGAAGGTGAACTCGCCATAGACGAGGTGCTCGTACATGTCGTCGGTGAGGATCCAGACATGGGGATGCTTCATCAGCACGTCGGTCAGCGCCTTCAGCTCCTCGCGGGTATAGGCGGCGCCCGTCGGGTTGGAAGGCGAGTTGAAGAGGAACCACTTGGTCTTCGGCGTGATCGCCCGGTCGAGGGCCTCGGCGGTCAGCTTGTAGTTGGTCTCGGGGCCGGCCGAGACGAAGGTCGGCGTGCCGCCGCAGAGCGCGACCATCTCGGGATAGCTGACCCAGTAGGGCGCCGGGATCAGAACCTCGTCGCCGGCGTTGAGCGTCGCCATGAAGGCGTTGAAGAGAACCTGCTTGCCGCCGGTGCAGACGATGGCCTGCTGCCACTTGTAATCGAGCCCGTTCTCCCGCTTGAACTTGGCGACGATGGCCTGGCGCAGCTCCGTGATGCCCGAGACGGCCGTGTACTTGGTCTTGCCGTCGGCGATCGCCTTGATCGCCGCCATCTTGATGTTGTCCGGCGTGTCGAAGTCGGGCTCGCCGGCGGAGAGGGAAATGACCTTCTTGCCCTGCGCATTCAGGTCACGGGCCTTCTGCGCCATGGCGATGGTGGCAGAGGGCTTCACGCGCTTCAGGGCGTCGGCAAGAAAGGCCATCGGTCGACTCCGTCGGGTTTGAAAATCTCCGCAGGCGCGTTATGACCACGGCAATCAATCCCGCAGCGCCTCGGCATTCCGGCGGGACGTTTAGTCGCGCCGGCAAGGGCGAACAAGCGAAAAACATTCATAGAAGCCATCATCCTGGAGGGACCCCCATGACCAACGGCACCTGGACGACGCGCCGCAGCGCCATCCTCGGTCTCGGCGCGCTCGCCGCCACCCCCGCCCTGATCCGCAGCGCCTCGGCCCAGGCCTGGGCACCTGCGCGTCCGGTCAAGCTGGTCGTCGCCTATCCGGCCGGCGGCCCGACCGACGGCATCGCCCGCATCGTGGCGCAGGACCTGTCGACGACGCTCGGCCAGCAGGTGGTGGTCGAAAATGTCGGCGGCGCCTCCGGTTCGATCGGCACCCGCCAGGTCGCCAAGGCCGATCCGGACGGCCATACGATCACCTTCGGCAACAACCAGACGCACGGCAACAACATGTTCCTGCTGAAGGAGCCGGGCTATGACGCTGTGAAGGATTTCGCCCCGCTGGCCGGCGCCGGTGCCTTCGAGCATATCTTCGTCGTCAAGAACGATCTGCCGGTGAAGACCATCCCCGAGCTCATCGCGCTCGCCAAGTCGAAGCCCGGCGAGCTCAATTATGGCTCGACCGGCGTCGGGTCCGGTTCGCACCTGTCGACAGAGCTTTTCATGGTGCGCACCGGCATCAAGATGACGCATGTGCCCTATCGCGGCGCCGCGCCACTGGTGCAGGACATCGTCGGCAACCGTATCGATGTCGCCAATTCCACGATGGCCAGCGTCTTCACCCAGATCCAGGCCGGGACGCTGCGCGGCATCGCCATCGGCTCGCCGCAGCGCAACGCCCAGTTGCCGAACGTGCCGACGCTGCGCGAACAGGGCGTCGCCAATGCGGATGCCGAGAGCTGGACCGGCTTCTTCGCGCCGGCGGCGACCCCGCAGCCGGCCCTCGACCGCCTGTCGCGGGAGATCCTCGCCGCGCTCGGCAAGCCGGCCGTGGTGGAGGCCATCACCAAGCTCGGCTTCACCATCACGGCGCGCGACCCGGCGGCGTTCCGTCCGTATCACGCCCAGGAGATGCAGACCTGGGCAGAGATCATCCGCGCCGCCAACATCCAGCCGGCGGGCTAGTCAGCCCGTTTCCGAAATCTTCAGACGGCCATGGCTTCATGCGGACGCGCCCGATCGCGACCGCATGAAGACCCCCGCGCTGTCCAAGAGGTTTCGGTGAGCCCCACCCCTGCCGCTGCAATTGCCGATGCTGTCGACGCCGTCCGCACCGACTGGCGCGCCGTTCCCCGTGCGATGGGGAGGCCGGCCCTGGCCATCTGGGCGACGGTTGCCACCCTCGCGCTGCTGGTCGCCGTCACCTTTCCGCTGGCCGGCCTGACGCTGTCGCCGCGTGACATCGCCCTCAATGCCGCCCTGTCCACGGTGCTGCTGGCCGGGGCGGCCTTCTACACCTGGGTCCGGCCCGACGAGAGGATCGCACGGCTGCTGCACGCCGCCCCGCAATTCGTGCTGATGACCTTTCTCGGCGGGGCCCTGTCCTATTCGGCCATGGCGACGACCCTGCCGCTCTGGGATGCGACCTTCGACGCGATGGACAAGGCGCTCGGCTTCGACTGGCCGGCTCTTCTCGCCTGGACCGGTCGCCATCCCGACCTCGCGCTGATCCTCAAGCTTGCCTATGCCTCGATGCTGCCGCAGATGGCCGTCGTGATCGTCGCGCTGGTCACCATGCGGGCCTTCGGCGAACTCGACCGGTTCATTCTCGCTTTCGGCCTCGCGGCGCTGATGACCATGGCCATCTGCGCCGTGACGCCGTCGCTCTGCGCCGGCTATTTCTACCGGGATGCGGTCGCGGCCCAGCCGCATCTCGGGCTGACCTGGAACTCGGTGGCCCATGTGCTGGCGCTCCGGTCGGGCGAGATGACTTTCGTCTCCATGGCGACGGCGGAGGGTATCGTCACCATGCCGAGCTTCCACACGGTGAGCGCGATCCTGTTCCTCATCGCCTTCTGGCACGTGAACTGGCTGCGCTGGCCGGGCCTCGTTCTGAACGTCGCCATGCTTGCCGCGACGCCGATCGTCGGCGGCCATTATCTCGTCGATCTCATCGTCGGCCTCGCGGTCGCCCTGGCGGCGCGCTGGCTGGCGGTGCGCGTGATCCCCACCGCAGCCGAAGAGGCCATGCGCCACGTTCGGCCCACCGGCTGACTTCGTCGCAATCGTTCGCTATAACGAACGGCATGAGCCTGATCCTCCACGCCATGCAACGTTCGGCCAATTGCTACAAGGTGCGCCTTCTCCTGGCGCATCTCGGGCTGCCTTTCGTGCTGAAGGATGTCGATTTCCTGCGCGGCGATACCCGCACACCGACGTTCCTGGCCATGAACCCGCTCGGCCGCGTGCCGGTCGTCCAGCTCGACGGCGATACCGTGCTGGTCGAATCCAATGCGATCCTCACCTATCTTGGCGAGGGCACCGATTTCGTGCCGCAGGACAAGGTCGAACGCGCGATCATGATGCAGTGGCTGTTCTTCGAGCAGAACGCCCATCACCCCTCGATCGGTGAGGCCAGATTCTGGATGTCGCTGGTCCCGGGCGGCCGCGAACTGAAGCGCGATCTCATCGACGACTGGATGGAACGGGCCGAGCGGGCGCTCTCGCGCATGGAGACGCAGCTGGCGGCAACCCCTTACATCGCCGGTCACCGTTTGACGCTCGCCGATCTGGCGCTCTATGCGAACACGCATCTCGCCCACGAGGCCGACATCGACCTTGCCCTGTTTCCCGCGGTACGCGACTGGGTGGCGCGGATCGCTGCCCTGCCGGGCCATGTGGGCATGGACTGGCGCCCGGCGCCGCTGGAACAGACGAGGGCGCCATGACGGTCAGGGTGCAGCGCGAGGATTTCGATCTCGGCGCCGAGGTCAGGCGGCTCACCGCCGGTCGTGTCGAGGTCGGGGCGGTTGCGACGTTCACCGGCCTGTGTCGCGGCCAGACCGGGGCGACGACGGTCGGTGCCATGACCCTGGAGACCTACGAGGCGATGGCCCTCGCCGAGCTGCAGCGGATCGAGGACGAGGCGCGCAGCCGCTGGCCGCTGACCGACGTGCTGGTCGTTCATCGGTTCGGGCGGATGGAGCCCGGCGACAACATCGTGATGGTCGTGACGCTGTCCGAACATCGGCAGGCCGCCTTCGCCGCCGCCGAGTTCATCATGGATTTTCTGAAGACGCGGGCGCCGTTCTGGAAATTCGAGGAAACTGGCGAGGCCGGGGGCTGGGTCGCGGCCAAGGACGGCGACGATGCGGCGGCCGATCGGTGGACGTCGTCCTGACGCGGGCATGTCCGCGCCGCCGACGTGGGGGCGCGATTTGTCCGAACTTCCGCAGCGGTCTTAACCCGACGCAAATGATGAAGCCGGTTTGTTGCCGGACGCCTGATTGTTTTAGTCAAAACTGGAGGAGATTGCCCTTAAGTCGGATCCATTCGGACCTCGGGCGTCCGTCCGGGGAAGCTTGGCGATCGCGATGATGGACACGGCGGACAGCATGACGGCCTATGGCCGGGGCTTGAACAGTATTCCCGTCCGCTTCGCGATGATGAGCTTCGTCCTCGCCAGCCTGTGCAGCGGTGCCCTCATCCAGATTCTGGCGACGGTCTGGGACCATGCCATGCCATGGTACGCCATTGTGGGCATCGCGATCGGCATCGGTTTCATGCCGGCGGCGATCACTTTCCTTGCCGCTTCGCAACTCAGCGGATCCATCGTGGCGCTGCGCCGCTCGACCGAGGCTATCGCCGCGGGCGACATGAATGAGCGGGTCGAGATTGACTGCGCCTGCGAGGTCGGCGGGCTCGCCGACAGCTTCCGCAAGATGGTGGCCCGGCTGAACGCCAACATCTTCCGCATGAACGTGCTGGCCCACACGGATATGGTCACCGGCCTCCCAAACCGGGTGGTCATCAACCACATCCTGGCGCTTCCCGCCATGCAGGGCACCCAAGGCGACTTCCATGGCGCCCTGTTCTTCATCGACCTCGACGGCTTCAAGGCGGTGAACGACACCTATGGCCACAGGGCCGGGGACGAATTGCTGCGCCAGGTCAGCCAGCGCATCGTGGTCGAGGGGTTCGGCCGCAGCCTCGAACAGATCGAGAGCTGCACGACGACTTTCGGGGAACTCTGCGAGACCTGCCCGAAGGAACTGGTCTTCGCGCGTTTTGCCGGCGACGAGTTCGTGGCATTCGTGCCGGGCGATGCCAGTATCGACAAGGTGCGTCTGCATGCCGATGCCATCGTCGAGGCCATGCGTCGTCCTTTCAAGGTCTTCGGCAACGACATCCAGGTGGGGGCGAGCATCGGCATCGCCCGGGCGCCGATGGACTCGGCCCGCGGGTCCGAGCTGCTCTCCCTCGCCGACTTCGCCATGTATGTCGCCAAGGAGAAGGGCAAGAACAACGCCGTGCTTTTCGATCAGGAACTGCGGGCCCTGGCGCGCGACAAGGCCGAGCTCGAGGCCGACCTCCGCCGTGCGATCGCCGATCAGTTGCTGCATGTCCATTTCCAGCCGAAGGTCAGTGCCGACGGCCTGTCGATCATCGGGGTCGAGGCCCTGCTCCGCTGGACCCATCCCACCCGCGGTGCGGTATCACCCGTCGTCTTCGTCGCCCTCGCCGAAAAGGCGGGTTTGATGCCGGCGCTCGGCACATTCGTCTTCGAGGCCGCCGTGCGCCAGCATCGCGCGTGGGCGAGCGAGGGGCTCGTCATCGCCATGGCGATCAATGTCTCGCCGAGCCAGTTCGAGGACCCGCACTTCGTGCGCGGTGTTCTCGGCATCATCGGCGCCAGTGGTGTCGCGCCCGAACTGATCGAGGTCGAGATCACCGAGACGGTCCTGACCAACGACTATGCCGAAACGGCCGAGAAGGTGCGTCTGCTGCGCCAGGCGGGCGTGACGGTGTCGATCGACGATTTCGGCGTCGGATATTCCAACCTGTCCCAGCTGGCGCAACTCTCGGTCAATGCGCTGAAGGTCGACCGCTCCCTCATCCTGCGCATCGGCCAGGACCCGAAGGCGGAAGGCATCATCAAGGCCGTTATCGACATGGCCCACGCCCTCGACCTCAAGGTGGTCGCCGAAGGCATCGAGACTCCCTACCAGGCTGCATTCCTGCGCAAGGCGGGCTGCGACGCGATGCAGGGCTTCCTGTTCGCCACGCCGATGGACCCGGGACGGCTTGGGCAGTGGGTCGCCGGCCGCAGTGCGAACCTCGTCTCGCGCCTCCAGTCCGAAGTCCGCCACGCCCTCGCCTGACGACCCCGCGGTCCCGCCGCGATCCTGTCCACAGGCCGCTTCGATCGCCGCCGCGGAAAGTGCTATGGCTCGCCCATGCGCTTTCCGCCATCGTTCCTGGACGAGATCCGGCAACGCCTCCCGGTGTCGGAGGTGGTGGGAAAGCGCGTCAAGCTGAAGAAGCAGGGCCGCGAATGGCGGGGCCTGTCGCCCTTCAACGCGGAGAAGACGCCGTCCTTCTACGTCAATGACCAGAAGGGCTTCTACCACTGCTTCTCGTCCGGCAAGCATGGCGATCAGTTCCGCTTCCTGATGGAGACCGAGGGGGTGAGTTTCCCCGAGGCGGTGGAGCGGCTGGCGGGGGACGCCGGCCTCGCCATGCCGAAGGTCTCGGTCGAGGAGGTGCAGCGCGCCGAGAAGGCGAAGACCCTCTATGACGTCATGGAACTGGCAGCGAAGTTCTTCGAGGCCCAGCTGCAGGACCGCGCCGGCGCCAAGGCGCGCGGCTATCTCGCTGGCCGCGAACTCAGGGCGCCGACCCAGGTCAAGTTCCGCATGGGCTATGCACCGGCCGAGCGTTTCGCCCTGAAGGAGCATCTCGGCGCCAAGGGCGTCTCCGTCGCCGACATGATCGCCGCGGGACTGCTTGTCCATGGCGACGACATCCCCGTTCCCTATGACCGGTTCCGTGACCGCGTCATGTTCCCCATCACCGATCTGAGGGGCCGCGTGGTCGCCTTTGGCGGCCGGGCGCTGGAGAAGGACGTCCCGGCCAAGTACCTGAACTCGCCGGAGACCGATCTCTTCCACAAGGGCTCGCTGCTCTACAATGCCCATGCCGCGCGCGAAGCTGCCCACAAGGCGAACCGCGTCATCGCCGTCGAGGGCTATGTCGACGTCATCGCCATGGTGATGGCCGGCTTCGGCGAGACGGTCGCCCCGCTCGGCACGGCGCTGACCGAGGGCCAGCTCGACCTGTTGTGGAAGATGGCGCCGGACCCGGTGCTGCTCTTCGACGGCGACAAGGCCGGGCGGCGCGCCGCCTACCGCGCCGTTGACATCGCCCTGCCGCTCCTCAAGCCGGGCCGCAGCCTCCAGTTCGCCGCGCTACCCGAGGGCCAGGATCCCGACGATCTCATCCGCTCCTCCGGCCGCGAGGCCATGGATGCCGTACTGGCCCAGGCCCAGCCGCTGGCGAGCATGCTGTGGCAGCGCGAGACCGAGGCGGGAGTCTTCGGCACGCCGGAGAAGCGCGCCGCCCTGGAAGCCCGCTTCGCCGAGGTGGTGGCGACGA
Organism: Phreatobacter sp.; assembly: GCA_019749835.1. Classification (GTDB taxonomy): domain Bacteria; phylum Pseudomonadota; class Alphaproteobacteria; order Rhizobiales; family Phreatobacteraceae; genus Phreatobacter. Next base: position 45,168 of record JAIEPJ010000172.1, read on the forward strand.
TCGGCGACGAGAATGTCCGCCGCCATTACCGCGATGACGTCTTCGGCCGCCTCTCCGACCTGTTCCGGCCCATGCAGCGGGAGCGGCGCGGCGGGCCGGGTACGCCGAGCAGGGGCGGAGGCCGGGGCTTCTCGTCCTTTGCGGTCCCGGACCACCGACCATCGCCGGCGCTTGCCTCCAGCGCCCTGGTGCGCGGGCCGCGTGCCGCCCTGCCGATGCGCGAGGCGCTCATCCTCACTGCACTGCTCAACCACCCCTGGCTGATCGACGGCCAGGAGGAAGATATCGCCGCGCTCGACCTGCGCCATCCGCAGGCGGAGAACCTCAAGGCGGCTCTCCTCGACGTGCATGCCCAGGGCGTCGCCGGCGAGGAGGGCGCCTATCAGGAAGCGCTGGTGGCCGGCGGGCACGGGGTGCTGGTCGACCAGGTCCGGGCGACGGTCTCGCTCAAGGCGGTGTGGGGGGCCATGCCGGAGGCGGCGAAAAGCGACGTCGAAGTGACGTTCGGCCAGCTCTTGGCCTTGCATCGGAAGAAGCAAGCGCTAATTAAGGAAATCCGGGATGCCGAGCGAGCCTTCGGCGACGACCCGACCGAAGCAAACGAGCACTGGCTTCTCGACGCCAAGCGGCGGGAAGCGGAACTCGTAGGGACCGAGGCCCTCGTCGAGGGGTTCGGATCGCAATCCGGGCGGGGAGGTCGCAGCGCTTGACTTGTGTCGGCAAAACGGACGTGTCACGACCGCACAGGGCAGACGGGGCGGAATGCCATGGTTTACCATGTCTTAAGGACGTGGGCCTTAGGGCGGTGATGTCAGATGTGACGGGGGCGCGCTGATGGGCGAGCGCAGCCCCTCTTTTTGCGTTGAGGCGGGCCCTGAACCCGCCACTGGCGCGTCATGCGGGCCGCTTGCGGCGCGTGAGGGATGGACGGTCTAGATGGCAACCAAGGCAACCGAGAAACCGGAAGGCGCGGATCAGGAGACCGAGGGTCCCGACGGCCCGCTCCTCGACCTCTCCGATGCCGGCGTCCGGGCGATGATCAAGCGCGCCAAGAAGCGCGGCTATGTGACCATCGACGAGATCAATGCCGTCATGCCGGCCGCCGCGTTCACCTCGGACCAGATCGAGGACATGAACTCGATGCTCTCGGAAATGGGCATCAACGTCGTCGACAACGACGATGCCGCCGAGGATGGCGAGGGCGAGGAGCAGCAGCCCGAGGCCGACGAGCCGGACGGCGAGCTGCAGGAGGCCTCTCCGCGCGCCGTGGTGAAGTCCGAGCGCGCCTCCGAGCCGCTCGACCGCACCGACGACCCCGTGCGCATGTATCTGCGCGAGATGGGCTCGGTCGAGCTTCTCTCCCGCGAGGGCGAGATCGCCATCGCCAAGCGCATCGAGGCCGGCCGCGAGGCGATGATCGCGGGCCTCTGCGAGAGCCCGCTGACCTTCCAGGCCATCATCATCTGGCGCGACGAGCTCAACGAGGGAAAGATCTACCTCCGCGACATCATCGATCTGGAAGCGACCTATGCCGGCCCGGACGCGAAGAACGCGCCGATGGTGACCGAGGGCGAGGCGCCGATCGCCCCGCAGGCGGAAGGCGAGGGCGAAGGCCTGCCGCCGGGCGTCACCGAGAGCGATCTCGACGAGGACGACATGGAGAATGCCGTGTCGCTCGCCGCCATGGAGGCGGAGCTGAAGCCGAAGGTGCTCGAGATCTTCGACACCATCGCCGACGAGTACAAGAAGCTGCGGCGGCTGCAGGACCAGAACGTCGAGAATCGGCTGAACGACACCAAGCTGTCGCCGAGCCAGGAGCGCCGCGCCAAGAAGCTGCGCGAGGATCTGGTCGACCACGTCAAGTCGCTGTCGCTGAACACGGCGCGCATCGAGGCGCTGGTCGAGCAGCTCTACGACATCAACAAGCGCCTCGTCGGCTACGAGGGGCGCCTGCTGCGTCTCGCCGAGAGCTACGGCGTCGATCGCATGTCCTTCCTGAAGGAATATCAGGGCTCCGAGCTTGATCCCAACTGGATCCGACGCGTCGCCTCTCTCGGCGCGCGTGGCTGGAAGAGCTTCGTCGCCGAGGAGAAGGAGACGGTGAAGGAGATCCGCGCCGAGATTCAGGCGCTGGCCACCGAGACGGCGCTGGAGATCGGCGAGTTCCGCAAGATCGTCCAGATGGTGCAGAAGGGCGAACGCGAGGCCCGTCAGGCCAAGAAGGAAATGGTCGAGGCGAACCTGCGCCTCGTCATCTCCATCGCCAAGAAATACACCAACCGCGGCCTGCAGTTCCTCGACCTCATCCAGGAGGGGAACATCGGCCTGATGAAGGCGGTCGACAAGTTCGAGTACCGCCGCGGCTACAAGTTCTCGACCTATGCCACCTGGTGGATCCGGCAGGCGATCACCCGTTCGATCGCCGACCAGGCCCGCACCATCCGCATCCCCGTGCACATGATCGAGACGATCAACAAGATCGTCCGCACGAGCCGGCAGATGCTGCACGAGATCGGCCGCGAGCCGACCCCGGAAGAGCTCGCCGAGAAGCTCGGCATGCCGCTCGAAAAGGTCCGCAAGGTCCTCAAGATCGCCAAGGAGCCGATCTCCCTCGAAACTCCGATCGGCGACGAGGAGGATTCACACCTCGGCGACTTCATCGAGGACAAGAACGCGATCCTGCCCATCGACGCGGCGATCCAGTCGAACCTGCGCGAGACGACGACGCGCGTGCTCGCCTCGCTCACCCCGCGCGAGGAGC
>JAIEPJ010000047.1 GCA_019749835.1 Phreatobacter sp.
TGACCGGGTCCAAGGCGGCGGGCGTTGTGCTGGCCTTCGCCGGCATCGCCACCGCCTTCGGCACGGCGGCGCTCGCCCGCGATGAGGCGACCTATCTGACCGGCGACGCGCTCATGCTGCTCAGCGGCCTCTGCGCCGCCCTTTCCTCGGTGTTCGGCCGTTCCACCCTCATGCGCCACGGGCCGCTGTTCGTCACGGCGTTGGCCATGGTGTTCGCCGTCGTCGCCCTGTTGCCGGTCGTCGTCATCAAGGCGGGCGTCGTCGCCCTCCCGACCTTCAGCGCCGGCGGCTGGCTGGCCATCCTGTTTCTCGGATCGATTGCCGGCGCCGTCCAGTTCTCGCTCTACATGTGGGCGCTGCGCTGGCTGTCGCCGACCACCACCACGCTGTATCTGACCCTCAATCCGATCACCGCAATGGTGCTGGGGATCGGCTTCCTGGGCGAACGCCCGACCCTGAATCTGATCGTCGGCATGGCCCTGGTTATCGCGGGCATCCTGGTCGGCAGCGGCCTTGTCGCGGCGTGGCGGCGAGCCGCCCCGGCAGGCCCGTGAGGCGAGGTCGCGCCGCGGGAGAGGTCGCCAGCTTGTCCGGCCGCGCCGCCGCTCGCCGTCAACGCCCCCCTACCGCAACCCCGCGCTCACCCCGCAGCCCACCGGGGCCGTCTCGGGATGCGGCCGGCGCTCCAGCCGGAAGGTGGTGCAGCCCTCGGCCTGCGTCACCCGGCCCGAGAGCACCGCGCCGACGCGGTCCAGCGTGCCGGTCAGCCCCACGGTCTCATAGTCGCGCGGGCGGACGATCCAGCGGCCGCCGGCCAGCGTCAGGCGGCGCGTCGCCGGGTCGTAGCGGCCGGTCTGGCTGAAGCAGCCGGAGGGGACGGCGGGGTTGCTGGGATCGGCATAGAAATGGAAGGTCGCCCGCACCCGCTCGGGGCTCGCCTCGTCGATGGTCAGGGTCAGGCCGGTGCGGCCCTGCAGGCAGGTATAGGTCCCGGCCCAGGTGCCGGTGATGTCGGCGGGCTGCCCGTCGGCCTGCTGCCCATTCGCGCCGGGCGGCGTCTCGGCGCCGGTCTTGCCCTTGGTCTGGGCCAGTGCGTCGAAAGGGCCGGCGATCAGGCTGAGGCAGGCGAGGGCGAGGATCGTCGGGCGCATCGCAACTCCGCAGGCGTGCCGGTTAGCCGGGGCTCGCACCGAGTTCGCCGTGATCGCAGCGGCGGGGTCAAGCCCGATCAGCCGGCCAGGCGCATGCCGTCCTCGCGCGCGACGACGCGGTTGCGGCCGGTGCGTTTGGCCTCGTAGAGGCAGGCATCGGCGCGGTCGATGAGGTGGTCGAGGTCGGGCTTGCCACCGGCAATGGCAGAGACGCCGATGCTGATGGAGACGTGGACCGTCTCGCCCGCGGCATGGATGGCGAGGCCGGCGATGCGGGCGCGCAGGCCCTCGGCGATGACGGCGGCGGATTGTAGCGTCGTGTTGGGGAGGAGGGCGGCAAATTCCTCGCCGCCGATGCGGCCGAACGTGTCGGTGGAGCGCAGATGCGAGCGGATGGTTTCGGCGACCTTGACCAGGACCGCGTCGCCGCCGGAATGGCCGACCGAGTCGTTGATGGCCTTGAAGCGGTCGACGTCGATGACGAGCATGCAGGCGGGCCAGTGGTCGCTGTCACTCACCACCCTGTCGGCCCGGTCCATAAACGCCCGGCGGTTCGGCTGGCCGGTGAGAACGTCGGTCTCGGCGGCGCGGCGGTAGCGTTCCTCGGCGCGGTCCTTGATCAGGGACAGTTGCAGGAAGGAAATCAGCGTCACGTGGACGAGGGATTCCAACATGATCAGCGTCATGATCGGCGAGGCGGCGATCTCGTTGGACGCAGGAACCGTCGAGATGAAGGGCGGGATCATCCGAATGGTGAAGATGACGCCGTGGCAGAAGAGCCAGAAGGCGGCGGGCTTGCGGGTGACGAGATGCTCGTCCCTCAGCGTCCAGAGGGCGATGGCCGCGGTGAACGATGCGGCGGCGACGAGCCCCGAGCCGACGATCAGCCGCCATTCGACGCTGGAAATGAAGGCGGGCCAGAGGCAGAGCGCCAGCCACAGGCCGGCGGGTGCCGCGACCCAGCCCCAGGCCACCTTGCGGCGGCAGAAGTCGAGCGTGCCCTTGGCATTGAGGCTGTAGCAGAGGACGATCAGCGCATTGCCGATGACGATGGTGAACATATCCGGCACGAAGCCGCGCAGGGACACCATGACCACGCCGATGCCGCCGAGGATGTTGGCAATGCCCCAGGTGACCAGGCTGTTCTGGTCGTTGTTCTGGCGCGACGACACCAAAAGCAACGCCCCCGTCGTCAGGGCGATGATGACGACCGCCAAGGCAATGGTGCGAGGGCTGAGAAACTCGTGCACGGACGATCCTCGGGCGGGCACGGGTGAACGTGGAGGGGGTATCCGCCTGATCGCCCACCATGGCGCTGACTTCTTTGAACCTTCGTTAAGGCGGACGCGTTTGCGGCTCTGGCCATGAAAAAACGGACCGGCCGAGGGGGCAGCCGGTCCGTTCTCCGTCAGCTCACACAAGCGGCTGGATTAGGACCAGCGGCACACGCGCAAGCCGCGACGGTTGATGAAGCAGCGGCGGCGACGGCTGCGCATCCAGCGCCGGCGGGGAGCCCACCGGCCGCCACGGCGCCAGCGTCGACGCTGCATCTCTTCGGGCGAATCGGCGAGCGGTGTGGCCGGCTGCAGCACCGACCTGACAGCCGCGAGGTTGGTCGCCGGGGTCGGGATGGTCTGCGCGGCCTGGGCGAGGCCCATTCCCATTGTGGAGGTGACGGCCAGGCCGCCGGCCAGTGCGGTCAGGAAGGTCCTGCGTTCCATGTCGCTTCCTCTTCGCATGAGCAGCCCCACCCTGCAGTCCAACACCGGGCGGCCGCTTCGGTTCCCGCGGCATCTGCCGATTTGTCGAATGACGCGCCCTTGACGCTGCACTGCGCCGGCGCCACGACACGACGATGACCAACCTCGCCTCCCGGTTCGGCCCGCGCTTCTTCCGCCTGCTGCGTGAGGAGATCGGCCTCGTCATTGCGCTGGTGGTAATCGCCGGTGGGATCCTCGCCTTCCTGAGGCTGGCGGATGTGGTCGCCGAAGGGGAGAGCGAAGCCTTCGACCGGGCCCTGCTGCTGCTGTTTCGCGATCCCGCCAATCTCGCCCGGGGACCGGGGCCGGGATGGCTGCCGGGGGTCATGCGGGACATCACGGCTCTCGGCGGGTTCGCGGTGCTCACGCTCATCGTCGTGGTGACGGCGGTCTATCTCGTGCTCGTCGGCAAGCGGGCGGCGGCGCTGTTCGTGGTGCTGGCCGTGACGGGGGGCACGCTGCTCAGCCACGGGTTGAAGATGCTCTTCGACCGGCCGCGCCCCGACCTCATCCCCAATGCGCCGCTGGAACTCACCGCCAGCTTCCCCAGCGGCCATGCCATGATCTCGGCCGTGACCTACCTGACGCTCGGGGTGCTGCTGACGCGTCTCGATGCGCCGCGCCGCGTTCACGCCTATTTCCTCGCCGTGGCGGTGGTGATGACGGTGATGATCGGCATCAGCCGCATCTATCTCGGTGTCCACTGGCCCACCGACGTCCTCGCCGGCTGGTGCCTCGGGGCGGCCTGGGCCCTGTTCTGCTGGCTCGTGGCGCTCTGGCTGCAGCGGCGCGGGCAGATGGACAGGGCGGATGATCGGGCGTGAGTGCTCGTACTCGGGCCTTCTCCTGGACCGGTGAAGGGGTCATCGCTGCCGTGAATGGTCGGACGACAGCCGTGGAACGGTGGTCTCGCGCAGGCAGGGGCCGGCTGTTTCGGCTTTGGCAGGGTGTTCCCGCGATGGCGCGGCTGCCTGTTGGCACCATGAAGAAAGCCCGGCGCGAGGCCGGGCTTCCAGATGCCATGCGTGCTCTGCCGGGAGCCTTTACCAGGCCGGACGGCGGCAGACCCACTCACCCCAGCGGTTGACGAAGCAGCGGCGCGGAGGGCCGCCCCAGCCCGGGCCGCCCCAGCCCCGGCGATAACCGCGGCCGGGCCTGAACCCGCCGCCACGGAAGCCGCCGCGGAAGCCGCTGCCACGGAATCCTCTGCCGCCGCCCCGGAATCCCCCGCCGCCGCCACGGAAGCCGCCACCACGGCCTCCGCCGCCCCGACCACCCCCGCGTCCGCCGCGCTGCATCTCCATCGTCTCGCCAGCGCCGAGAGCGCCGCGGACACCGTCAAGCGTGGGCGTGGTCGCAGGCGCCGCTTCCGCCGCCGTCGACCCGACGGCAACCGCCGCGACAGCGCCGCCGGCGAGGCTCAACAGGAAAAATCGACGATCCATGATGTCACTCTCCTCAATTCATGCCGCCCGGTGCAGAGGCTAGCACGTCTCACCCTCCTGAAAAGGATTATTCGCATTGAGATGACGAAGCGGAAATCCAGAAAAATATTGCAATGCACCATTCAGATTCGGTTGAAATTCAGTAATTTGTCTGTCGAATGATTCTTCTCCCCTCACGCTATATTTCCGTGACACGGAATGCGCGATGTCGCCTCGGGCTGGCCGCAGGTGGCCGTTCGGAGTCTCTCGCAAGAGCCTCGCCGACGCCAGCGCCTGCTCAGCGCGTGACGGGCGGCTTCCCGCCGGTCCATGCGCCCCGGTGCCGGGCCTCGGCGGCCTTGGCAGGGCGCAAATGGGCGTCTATGTCGGGTGAAAGATCCTGCCAGCCCGCGAGGAACCTGCCTTGACCGATGCGCCGACCCTGCCGGACCGCCTGTCGACCGATCCCAACAGCCCGTTCTACGACGAGGCCGTTCTCTCGCGGGAGGTCGGCATCCGCTTCAAGGGCGTCGAGAAGACCAATGTCGAGGAATATTGCGTGTCGGAAGGGTGGATTCGCGTCACAGCTGGTGCCGCCAAGGACCGATTCGGCAATCCTTTGACGATCAAGCTGACCGGGCCGGTCGAGCCCTTTTTCAAGCGCTGAGCCGCGCCGGGCGCCCAAGGGCGGCGCACCCTGCCGACCGGGCCGGCCTCTGTCATCTTTGGTTACCATATGTGAACCGCAACCGGGGACATCGGCGGCGCCTGCGCCTATAAGGTGCGCGCCATCTGATCCCAGCGAATCGCAGCCCAAGACCCTCCGAAGCCGCACGAGAGTTCGCCCATGCCCCGCAAGTATTTCGGTACAGATGGCATTCGCGGCCGCGCCAACGCCTTCCCGGTCACGCCCGAATTCGCGATGAAGGTTGGGCAGGCGGCCGGCGTCGCGTTCCAGCGTGGCACCCATCGCCACCGGGTCATGATCGGCAAGGACACGCGGCTGTCCGGCTACATGATCGAGAATGCGCTGGTTGCCGGCTTCACCTCCGTGGGCATGGACGTGCTGCTGGTCGGCCCGATGCCGACGCCGGCCGTGGCGATGCTGACGCGCTCCATGCGGGCTGATCTCGGCGTGATGATCTCTGCCTCCCACAATCCCTTCGACGACAACGGGATCAAGCTTTTCGCACCCGACGGCTACAAGCTCTCCGACGAGGTCGAGCGCGAGATCGAGGCGCTGCTCGACCAGGACCTGTCGCGCCAGCTCGCCGCCTCGCGGCTCCTGGGGCGCGCCAAGCGTATCGACGACGCCCAGGCGCGCTACATCGAATTTGCCAAGCGCACCCTGCCGCGCAACCTCGACCTGTCGGGCCTGCGCATTGTCATCGATTGCGCCAACGGCGCCGGTTACAAGGTGGCCCCGGCGGCGCTCTGGGAACTCGGTGCCGAGGTCGTGACGATCGGCGACAAGCCCGACGGCTTCAACATCAACGATGCCTGCGGCTCCACCCACCCGGAGACGCTGGTTGAGAAGGTGCGCGAGATGCGCGCCGATATCGGCATCGCCCTCGACGGCGACGCCGACCGCGTCCTGATCGTCGACGAGAAGGGCCACGTGGTCGACGGCGACCAGCTGATGGCGGTCGTGGCGCAGTCCTGGCTCGAGGACGGGCGTCTTGCGCAGCCGGGCATTGTCGCAACCGTCATGTCCAACCTCGGTCTCGAGCGGTTCCTCGGCGGTCTCGGCCTGCAACTCGCCCGCACCCCGGTTGGCGACCGCTATGTGCTGGAGCACATGCGCGAGCATGGTTTCAATGTCGGCGGGGAGCAGTCGGGTCACATCATCCTGTCGGACTATTCGACCACCGGGGATGGCCTCGTCGCCGCTCTCCAGGTGCTGGCGGTCGTGCTCAAGATGGATCGGCCCGTTTCCCAGGTCTGCCATCGTTTCGAGCCGCTGCCGCAGATCCTGAAGAATGTGCGGTTCAAGGGCGGCAAGCCGCTGGAGGCGACGAGCGTCGTCACCGCCATCGACGATGCCAAGCTGAAGCTCGGCAGCCATGGCCGTCTCGTCATCCGCCCCTCGGGCACCGAGCCCGTCATCCGCGTCATGGCGGAAGGGGACGACCGGGAACTCGTCGAGACCGTCGTCGACCAGATTGTCGCAGCGGTTGCGAAGGCCGCCGCCTGAGCCTCGTTCCGGCACCGGATCCGGTTTCTTTACGCGGCATTGACCATGTTCGTTAGGGTTAAGCCGCCCTTAAACAATCTCTGCGATTTTTTCGGCGTTGAACCTCCGGCCACCCCGTGAAGGGCGCGGCCCCCGCCAGGACATCGCCATGCGCCGCCACTTCCCAGCCGTCCTCGCCGCCGCGGCGGCGCTCATTTCCACCGCCGCCACCGCGGCCGACGTCGCGCCGGTTCTGCGCCAGTCGGTTCCCGTGGTGCAGCCCGCCGAGAGCGGCGGCTGGTATCTGCGCGGCGACATCGGTGTCGCCAGCCACAGCATCGGCACTTTCGGCGTGCTCCAGAACGGCACGCAGGTTCGCGCCGGTACCGGCGGCGTCAACGACTATGCCCTGCGCATGAAGTCGCATTCGGAAACGGTGTCGATCGGCGTCGGCGTCGGCTACCAGTTCAACTCCTGGTTCCGCGTCGATCTGACCGGCGAGTTCCGTGGCGGCGGCCAGCTGCGTGGCCTCGACTACGTCAATTTCGACCAGAACGGCGGCACCACCGCGCAGACCAATCTCTATCACGGCAACACCCGTTCGATGGTCGGCCTGGCCAATTTCTATGTCGATCTCGGCACCTTCTGCCAGATTGGCTGCCTGACGCCCTATCTCGGCGCCGGCTTCGGCTTCGCCCATACGACGGTAAGCGGCTTCACCGACACCTCGACCGGCTTCAACACGGTGACCGGTGCGACCGGCTCGCTCGGTGGTTATGCCAGCTCTGTGTCGCGCACCAGCTTCGCCTGGGCTCTGATGGCCGGCGTCGGCTACAAGGTCAACGAACGGCTGACTCTGGAAGCCGGCTACCGCTATCTCTCGCTTGGCGACATGCCGGCGCTGTTGCTGCGTGACCCCGCCACCGGCCAGCCGCGGCCGGGCCGGGAGACCATCCAGGCCAGCCGCCTGACCGCGCACGAGATCAAGATCGGCATGCGCTGGTCGCTCAACTGCGCCTGCGCGGTGCCGGCCGAGCCGATCGTCGCGCGCTACTGAGCTGACCGCCGCGTCCCGGACAAGACGGCGCGGGCCTGGCCCGCGCCGTTTTTCATTGGGCGGGGAGGGCGGCAGCACGGTTAATTTTTAACCTTAAGGCGACCTTAACCCGCATTTCCGACACTGGCCCGGCTTCTCCCCGCGTCTGAAGGCCGGGCGTCCCCCGCGCGTTGCAGGAAACGAGTCGATGACAGGTCCGACCATGTGGCTGCGTATCGGAACCCGCCTTTCGGCCTTCGCCATGGCCTGCCTGGTGCTCGCCGCACTGCCGGCTCTTGCCGCCGACACGCGCGGTGCCGCCCCGCCTGCACCGCTGCTGCCCCCGGTCCTCGCGGAGGACTTCTCGTCGGGCTGGTACATGCGCGGCGACCTGACTGCGAGCCTGTTCCGTCGCCCTGCCGCGCGCTATTTCGCCGCCGTCAATCTGGCCCCGGGGGCCTGGGTGGACCTGCGCGACACGCGCGCCGGCACGGGATTCGGCGCCGGCCTTGGCGCCGGCTTCAAGTACAAGTGGCTGCGCCTCGACACGACGCTCGATATCCGCTCGACGGCGCGGCTCTCGGGTTTCGCACCGCCCGAGGGCAACTGGGCCTATGCCGGGCCGCTGCCAGTACCCGCCCGCACCGACCGTTTCGGCGTCACCGCCCATTCGCTGCTCGTCAACGCCTATGTCGATCTCGGCGGCTGGGGCGGCGTCACGCCCTATATCGGCGTCGGCATCGGCACCGCCCGTCTTGCCGCGTCAGGCTATGTCTCGACGCCGGTGCCTGCCGCCGCGCTTCTGGGCGAGACGACACGCACGCCGAACCTCGTCGGCACGGTCAAGTGGACACTCGCCTGGGCCGCCATGGCCGGTGTGACGATCGATCTGACGTCGCAGACGAAGATCGACCTCGGTTATCGCTACATGCATATGGGCGCACTGCGCTTTGCCGATACCGTCGGCGGTGCCTACCGCACGACGGTCGCGGCGCACGAGTTCCGCATCGGTCTTCGCTACATGTTCGGCGACGGGCTGGGCGCCGGAAACTGACCGCGACCAATGCGGCCTGATCACATCGGCAGGTCGATCGAGCCGTCCGGGCGCATCGGGAAGAACGGATTCCAGGCGAGTTCGATCGGGTGGCCGTCGGGATCGGCGACGTAACCGGAATAACCGCCCCAGAAGACCTCCTGCGGTGGCTTGAGCGCCGTCGCTCCGCTCGCCAGGGCATGGGCATAGGCGTCGTCGACCGCCTCGCGGGAGGGCAGGGTCCGGGCGATGGTGATCCCGCCGAAGGGGGCGCGCGGCGTGGCCGGCAATCCCGCATCATCAGCGAGGGCGCGGCGGTCGAAGAGCGAGAGGACGACGCCGCCGGCCCGGAAGAAACTGACTGAGGTCTGGCTCTGCGAGGCGGATTTCTCGAAGCCGAGATCGCAGTAGAAGCGGGTGGCACGGGGCAAGTCGTCGACACCGAGCGTGATCAGGGCGACGGCGGCGGAGGCTTTGGTCATGCGGCATCCCTTCAGAACAGCGACAATTGCTCAGCGGCGGCCGCTCCCTTGCGGGCAGGGGGCGTAAACTGGCCACTGTCCAGCCGCAGCGTCCGCTTGTTGAAGCCGATACGCTCGCGCGCCACCTCGAACCGGCGGCCGATCATCCAGGCGAAGGGGCCCGTGCCCTTCTGCCGCAGGTGGAAGGTCGCGTCGTAATCCTTGCCGCCACGGGTCTGCTGCACGAGCGAGAGGACGTGGCGCGCCGCGTCCGGCCGGTTCGCCACCAGCCATTCGCGGAACAGGTCGCGGATCTCGTGCGGCAGGCGCAGGAGGACATAGCCCGCCTCGCGCGCCCCCATGTGCCAGGCCGCATCGAGAATCCGCTCGATCTCGGCGTCGTTGACGGCAGGGATGATCGGGGCGACGAGAACCGCTGTCGGAACCCCCGCTTCCGACAGCAGGCGGATGGCTTCCAGCCGCTTCGCCGGGGTCGCGGCGCGCGGCTCCAGCGAGCGGGCGAGCTTGCCGTCGAGCGTCGTCACCGACAGCGCCACCTTGGCGAGGCCCTTGGCCGCCATGCGCGCGAGAATGTCGATGTCGCGGGTGACGAGATGGCTCTTGGTGACAATCCCCACGGGGTGGTTCGCCGCCTCCAGCACGTCGAGGATGCGCCGTGTCAGCAGCCACTGCCGCTCGACCGGCTGATAGGGGTCGGTATTGGTGCCGAGCGCTATGGTGCGCGGCTGGTAGCCGGGCGCGGCCAGCTCCTTCTCCAGGAGGTCCGCCGCATTGGGCTTGGCAAACAGCCTCGTCTCGAAGTCGAGGCCGGGTGAGAGGCCCATATAGGCATGGGTCGGACGGGCGAAGCAGTAGGTGCAGCCGTGCTCGCACCCCCTGTAGGGATTGATCGACCGGTCGAAGGACAGATCGGGCGAATCGTTACGGGTGATGATCCGCTTGGCCTTTTCCTCGGTCACCGTGGTGGCCAGGGCCGGCAGTTCTTCAAGGGATCCCCAGCCGTCATCGACGGCTTCCCGGCGCTCCGTCTCGAATCGCCCGGAGGCGTTGGTCAGCGTGCCGCGCCCGCGCCGCCGGGCCTCGCCGACCGCCGGACCCGACGACAGATCGAGGGCGCTGGCAGTGTTCAAACCGAAGATGCGGGCCGCCGCAGCCTCCATTCCACCGCCGTTCAGGCGGGCGGCGAGATCGTCTTGAACCGGTGAGGGGCGGGGACGGGCCATGGCTCAGTGCTAGCAGAGGCCCGGAGGTCTCTCAAGAACAAAAAAGGAACATCGCGCCTGTGGCTGCCGCCTTTGCCGCTGCGAATGCCCCTTGCCACGGCCCGTAAACGGGCATAAAGATATCTTTATATGTGAGTGAGGCTGTGACCCTGTCCTTCGGCAAACCCCTTCGGGCCCCTGCGGCCGCCTATGCGTTCGACGACGCCGTGGCGGTCCTGCGCGCTGTCGGCGAGCCGACACGGCTGCGTCTTCTGGCGCTGTTGGCCGAGGCCGAGCTCACCGTGACCGATATGGTCGACATTCTCGGCCAGTCGCAGCCGCGCATCTCACGTCATCTGAAGCTTCTCCTGGAAGCCGCGCTCGTCGAGCGGGTCAAAGAGGGGTCCTGGGCCTTCTTCCGGGCCGCCGGCGAGGGTGCGGGAGCCCGGACCGTCGCAGCGCTGGCAGCGCTGGTCGATCCGGGTGATGCCATTCTCGCCAGCGACCGCGAGCGGCTCGCCGCGGTGCGGGCCAAACGTTCGGCGGAGGCGCAGGCCTTCTTCAGCCGCCATGCTGCGGACTGGGGTCGGCTGCGGGCGCTGCATGTTCCCGAGGAGCGGGTCGAGAAGGCCGTGCGGGACGCGCTGTCCGGTACCAAACTGCGCTCGTTGCTTGACCTCGGCACCGGTACCGGTCGGATGCTCGAGCTCTTTGCGCCTGATATCGAACGCGGGCTCGGCATCGATGCCAGCCCGGAGATGCTGACCCTGGCGCGGGCTGCGCTCGACCGTGCCGGGATCCGCCATTGCTCGGTGCGGACTGGCGACATTTATTCTCTTGCTCTGCCGCGCGATGCCTATGACGGCGTCATCATCCACCAGGTGCTGCATTTTCTCGACGACGGCGCCCGCGCCATCCGCGAGGCGGCGCGGGTGCTGCGTCCCGGCGGGCGTCTTGTCGTCGTGGATTTCGCCCCGCATGAGCAGGAATTCCTGCGTGAGGTCCAGGCACACCGCCGCCTCGGTTTCGCCCGCGACGTGATCGAGGGCTGGATGTCCGCGGCCGGCCTCATCCCGGTCCGCTTCAACACCCTTGCGCCCGAGAATTCCGGCGGTGACACGCTCACCGTCTCCATCTGGGTCGGCCGCGACCCACGTATCGTCAACGACGCCCCGGTCCTGCCGGCGGCACCTGCCATTGAGGTCGCCTGATGTCCTCCGCCTACAAGCCCAGCCGCTATGTCTCGCGTTCCCGCCTGAAGGTCTCCTTCGAGTTCTTCCCGCCGAAGACGGAAGAGATGGAAACGACGCTGTGGGAATCGATCGAGCGGCTCGCGCCGCTAGAGCCCTCCTTTGTCTCCGTCACCTACGGTGCCGGCGGCTCCACCCGCGAGCGGACCCACGCCACGGTGTCCCGCATCATCAAGAACACGGCGCTCAATCCGGCGGCGCATCTGACCTGCGTCGCCGCGACCAAACCCGAGGTGGACGAGGTGATCCGCGACTACTGGTCGGCCGGCGTCCGCCACATCGTGGCCCTGCGCGGCGATCCGGTCGGCGGCGTCGGCACGACCTACGAGAGCCATCCCGGCGGCTATGAGGGCTCGCCCGAACTCGTCGCCGGCATCAAGGCTATCGGCGATTTCGAGGTTTCGGTCTCGGCCTATCCCGAACGGCATCCCGAAAGCCCCTCGCTCGACACCGACATCGAGATGCTGAAGCGCAAGGTCGATGCCGGCGCGACGCGGGCCATCACCCAGTTCTTCTTCGACAATGACGTCTACCTTCGCTACCTCGACCGCGTCCGCGCCGCCGGGATCACCATCCCGATCGTGCCGGGCATCGTGCCGGTGCAGAATTTCAAGCAGACGGCGGGCTTCGCCGCGCGAACCGGGGCGAGTGTGCCCGACTGGCTCGCCCGGCGCTTCGAGGGCCTTGAGAACGACCCGGCGACGCGCAAGCTGATCGCCGCCGCTGTGGCTGCTGAACAGGCGCTGGACCTGGTGGACCGCGGTGTCACCGAGTTCCATTTCTACACGATGAACCGCGCCGACCTCGTCTATGCGGTCTGCCACCTGCTGGGCATGCGGCCCAAGGAAGCCACGCCGAGCGCGGTGGCAGCGTGACCCTGTCAGCTTCCCTCCGGAAGGAGCTCTCCCGATGACCCAGTTTCCCCATCGCCATGCCGACGGCGCCGAGGTTCTCGCTGCCCTGACCAAGGCTGCGGCCGAGCGCATCCTCATCCTCGACGGCGCCATGGGCACCATGATCCAGCGCTACAAGTTCTCGGAAGCGGATTTCCGCGGCGAGCGCTTCGCCCATTGGACCCATGATCTGAAGGGCAATAACGACCTGCTGATCCTGACCCGTCCCGACGTGGTCGAGGCGATCCATCTCGAATATTTCGAGGCGGGGTCGGACATGGTCGAGACCAATACCTTCTCCTCCACCTCCATCGCCCAGGCCGATTACGGCATGGAGTCGCTGGCCTATGAGCTCAACTACGAAGGCGCGCGGCTGGCCAAGAACGCGGCGAAGCGCGCCGAGGCGAAGGACGGCCGTCCCCGCTTCGTCGCGGGTGCCTTCGGTCCGACCAACCGCACCGCCTCGATCTCGCCGGACGTCAACAATCCGGGCTACCGCGCCACCACGTTCGACCAATTGCGCGAGGCCTATGCGGATGAGGCGCGTGGCCTGATCGACGGCGGCTCCGACATCATGCTGGTGGAGACGATCTTCGATACGCTCAACGCCAAGGCGGCGCTGATGGCGATCGAGGAGGTCTTCGAGGAGAAGGGTCTGCGGCTGCCGGTGATGATCTCCGGCACGATCACCGATCTTTCGGGCCGCACCCTCTCGGGCCAGGCGCCGGAAGCCTTCTGGTACTCGCTGCGCCACGCCAAGCCCTTCTCCATCGGGCTCAACTGTGCGCTCGGCGCCAAGGAGATGCGCGGCCATATCCAGGCGCTCGCCAAGGTGGCCGATACACTGGTCTGCGCCTACCCCAATGCCGGCCTGCCCAATGAATTCGGCCTCTATGACGAGAGCCCGGAAGCCATGGCGGCCATGGTCGGCGAATTCGCGACCGCCGGCCTCGTCAATATCGTCGGCGGCTGCTGCGGTTCGACGCCCGACCATATCGCTGCCATCGCGAAAGCGGTAAAGGGCGTGAAGCCCCGCGCCATCCCGGCCATCGAGACGAAGCTGCGTCTCTCCGGCCTGGAGGCCTTCGAGTTCGCAGCCTGACGCGCCGCGTCCGTCCTTCTCTTTTCGTGAGTGCCCGATGAACACCCCCGTCGCGTCCTTCATCAATATCGGCGAGCGCACCAACGTCACCGGTTCGGCGAAGTTCAGGAAGCTGATCACCAACGGCGACTACACGGCCGCGCTCGACGTCGCGCGCGAGCAGGTGGAGAGCGGCGCGCAGATCCTTGACGTCAATATGGACGAGGGTCTGCTCGATTCCGAGCATGCCATGGTGACCTTCCTCAACCTGATGGCCGCCGAGCCGGACATTGCCCGCGTGCCGGTCATGGTCGACAGCTCCAAATGGGAGGTGATCGAGGCCGGTCTCAAATGCGTGCAGGGCAAGTCCATCGTCAACTCGATCTCCATGAAGGAGGGCGAGGAGAAGTTCATCGAACAGGCGAAGAAGGTGCGGCGCTACGGCGCCGCCGTCGTTGTCATGGCCTTCGATGAGGTCGGCCAGGCCGACACGTTCCAGCGCAAGATCGAGATCTGCGAGCGCGCCTACCGTATCCTCGTCGATCAGGTCGGCTTCCCGCCCGAGGACATCATCTTCGACCCCAATGTCTTCGCGGTGGCGACCGGCATCGAGGAGCACAACAATTACGGCGTTGACTTCATCGAGGCGACGAAGTGGATCCGGCAAAACCTGCCGCATGCCCATGTCTCCGGCGGCGTGTCGAACCTGTCCTTTGCGTTCAGGGGCAACGAGCCGGTGCGCGCTGCCATGCATTCGGTCTTCCTGTTCCACGCCATCAAGGTCGGCATGGACATGGGCATCGTCAATGCCGGCGCCCTGCCGGTCTATGACGAGATCGACCCGGAACTGCGCGAACTCTGCGAGGACCTGATCCTCAACCGGCGTTCCGACTCCACCGAGCGGATGGTGGACGCGGCCGCGCGGTTCAAGGGCGACGGCGTCGCCCAGCAGGACAACAAGAAGGACATGTCCTGGCGCGAGAAGCCGGTCGGCGAGCGCCTGACCCATTCCCTCGTCCACGGCATCACCGAATTCATCGAGCAGGACACGGAGGAGGCGCGCCAGCAGGCCGCGCGTCCGCTGCACGTCATCGAGGGGCCGCTGATGGCCGGCATGAACCATGTTGGCGACCTGTTCGGCGCCGGCAAGATGTTCCTGCCACAGGTGGTGAAGTCGGCCCGCGTGATGAAGCAGGCGGTGGCCTATCTCCAGCCCTTCCTCGAGCAGGAAAAGCGCGACATGGGGCTGGTCGACAAGCCCGCCGCCGGCAAGATCCTGATGGCGACGGTGAAGGGCGACGTCCACGACATCGGCAAGAACATCGTCGGCGTCGTGCTCCAGTGCAACAATTACGAGGTCATCGACCTCGGGGTGATGGTGCCGGCCCAGCGGATCCTCGACGAAGCGCGCAAGCACAATGTGGACATCATCGGCCTGTCCGGGCTGATCACGCCGTCGCTCGACGAGATGGTCCATGTCGCCGCCGAGATGGAGCGCGAGGGCTTCTCCGTGCCGCTGATGATCGGCGGTGCGACGACCTCGCGCGTCCATACGGCGGTGAAGATCCATCCGAACTACCACCGTGGCCAGACCGTCTATGTGCTGGACGCCTCGCGCGCCGTCGGTGTCGCCTCGGCGCTGCTCTCCGAGGACCAGCGCGGCCCCTATATCGCCGAGATCAAGACCGAATATGCCAAGATCGCCGAGGCCCATCTGCGCGGCGAACAGGCCAAGCTGCGCATGCCGCTGGCCGATGCACGGGCGAACCGCCTGAAGCTCGACTGGGAGGGTTACGCCCCGCCGAAGCCGAGCTTCACCGGCACCCGCGTCTACGAGGATTTCGACCTCGCCGACCTCGTCAGCGCCATCGACTGGACGCCCTTCTTCCAGACCTGGGAGCTGAAGGGGCGCTATCCCGCCATTCTCGACGACGACAAATATGGCGAGGCAGCCCGCAACCTGTTCAAGGACGCGCAGGTGATGCTGCAGCGGATGGTCGGCGAGAAGTGGCTGACCGCCAGGGCTGTGGTCGGCCTGTGGCCGGCCAATACGGTCGGCGACGACATCGCCCTCTACAGTGACGAGTCGCGCACGCAGGAGATCGGCCGGCTGCATACCCTGCGCCAGCAGATCTCGCGCCGCGAGGGCCGTGAGCGCGCCCATATCGCGCTCGCCGATTATGTCGCCCCGGTCGGGACGAAGCCCGACTGGATCGGCTGCTTCGTGGTCACGACCGGCATCGGCGAGGAGGTGCTGGCCAAGCGCTTCGAGGACGCCAAGGACGATTATTCCTCGATCCTTGCCAAGGCACTGGCCGACCGCCTGGCCGAGGCCTTCGCCGAGCGCATGCACCAGATCGTCCGCAAGGAGCTGTGGGGCTATGCGGCGGACGAGACCGCCTCGGCCGAAGAGCTCATCCTGGAGCAGTATCGCGGTATCCGCCCGGCACCGGGCTATCCGGCCCAGCCCGACCATACCGAGAAGGACACGCTGTTCCGCCTGCTCGACGTCGAGCGCGCCATCGGCGTGACGCTGACCGAGAGCCGCGCCATGTGGCCGGGCTCGTCGGTCTCGGGTCTCTATCTCGCCCATCCCGACAGCGCCTATTTCGGCGTCGGCAAGGTGGAGCGCGATCAGGTCGAGGATTATGCGCGGCGCAAGGGCTGGACGGTCGAGGAGGCCGAGCGCTGGCTCGCCCCGGTGCTGAACTACGACCCGGCCATTCTCCGGAGCATGAGCGAAGCGGCGGAGTAAGGGGGCGGACCTCAGACCCTATCCGCCGCCTCCCCGCAGGGCGCGGCGCGCCCTGGCGCGCCGTCCCGGACAGCTATGCGCCAAGGCGTGCCGTCAGATCGTGACCTGGGTACCGACCTCGACCACCCGGCCCGTCGGCAGGTGGAAATAGTCCGATGCCGAATTGGCGTTCACTGCCAGGCCGATGAAGATGTAGTCCTGCCACAGCGGCATGCCGAGCTTGCCGGACGCCTTGAGATGCCGCCGTGACAGGAAGAACGAGGTCGACATCATGTCGAACTTCAGCCCGTACTTCTTGCAGGCGATAAGGGCCTTGGGGACGTGCGGAGTCTCCATGTAGCCGAAACGTACCGTCAGCCGTGAGAACCGCTCATTGATCTTCTCGTAGGAGATGCGCTCCGCGTCCGGCAGGCGCGGGACGTCGACCGTCTTCACCGCGAGGAAGACATTGTGCTCGTGCAGCACCTTGTTGTGCTTGAGGTTGTGCAGGAGCGAGGCGGGTGCATAGGACTGGTCGGAGGTCAGGAACACCGCCGTGCCGGCCACCTGGTGCGGCGGCCGCTTGTCGAAGCTCTTGAGCAGGTCGACCAGGGGCACCTCGATGCGGCGGGTCTTGTCGGCGAGGATCGCCGTGCCCTTCCGCCAGGTCAGCATGAGGAACATGATCACCGCGCCGATGACGAGCGGCACCCATCCGCCATCCACCAGCTTCAGCATGTTGGCGCCGAAGAAAATGAGGTGGATGACGATGAGCGGCACCATCACGACGAGCGCCAGCATGATGTTCCACTTCCACAGCCGGCGGACGACAAACCAGGCGAGCACGGCGGTGATGAACATGGTTGCGGTGACGGCGATGCCGTAGGCGGATGCGAGGCTCGACGAGGACTTGAACAGCAGCACCAGGGTTAGCACGCCGATCAGCAGGCCCCAGTTGATGGCCGGCATGTAGATCTGGCCAGCCTGTTCCTCGGACGTGTGGCGGATGGCCATGCGCGGCAATAGGCCGAGCTGGATCGCCTGACGCGACAGCGAGAAGGCGCCGGTGATCACCGCCTGGCTGGCAATGATGGTCGCCAGGGTCGCCAGGATCACCATCGGCAGCAGGGCCCAGGAGGGGGCCAGCAGATAGAAGGGGTTGGTGAGCTTGGAGGGGTCGGCCAGCACCATGGCGCCCTGGCCGAGATAGTTCAGGGTCAGGGCGGGGAAAACGAGGCCGAACCAGGCCCACTGGATGGGTTTACGGCCGAAATGCCCGAGATCGGTGTAGAGCGCTTCGCCGCCGGTGACCGCGAGGAAGACCGCGCCGAGCGCGAGGAGGCCGATCGTGCCGTTATTGGCGATGAAGACAAGGCCATAATAGGGATTGAAGGCATGGAAGACGCCGAGATCATCGGCGATGTGGATGGCCCCGGTAACCGCCATGGCGAGAAACCAGACGATGCAGATCGGTCCGAAATAGCGCGCGACGCTGGCGGTGCCGTGGCTCTGGACGGCGAAGAGCCCGATGATCACCACGACGGTCAGCGGCAGGATGTAGGGCTCGAAGACCGGGGTCACCAGCTTGAGGCCCTCGAGTGCCGACAGAACGGAGATCGCCGGGGTGATCGCCGCGTCGCCGTAGAACATGGCGGCGCCGGCCATGCCGAGAAGGGCGATCATATAGGAGGGCTTGCCCATGGCGCGCTGGGCGAGGGCGACCAGCGTCAGGATGCCGCCTTCGCCCTTGTCGTCGGCGCGCAGCAGCAGCAGGACATATTTGCCGGTGATAATGAGGATCAGCGACCAGAGAATCAGCGACAGCACGCCGAGGACGATCTCGCGGCTCGGGGTGCCCGTCGCGCCATGGCCGGTCGCGGCAACGACGGCCTCGCGGAACGCATAGAGCGGGCTGGTGCCGATATCGCCGTAGACCACACCGATGGAGCCGACGACCAGCCCCCAGAAGCTCGCCTGGGAAGCGCCGTGGCCATGACCATGATCGCCATTTCCGCCGGCCGCACGCGATTCCGTGCGGTTGTCCTGGCCCGGGCCACCATCGGCCACGGCCGGATGCGGGGAACCGGCCGCCGTATCTTCTGCCATCGGATCGAAACCTTTGGGACGGTTCTGGGGGAGTTTCCTGAGAGCGCGCTACGTGAAACCGCGGCTGCGCCTTCTCTCTGCCGGCATCATTCAGGACGGTACACCGGCCTTGTCTTTCGTTGGCAGCGACCGATCACCGCAGACGATCTCGTCGATGCCGCGGAAAAAGGATGGCTTCCAACGGCAGCTTTTACTCCTCCCCCATTGCCGGATCAATGGGGACCCGGCAGGGCCTCAGCGCAACAGTGTCTCGCGGTTCTGGGTGATGTCGATGACGCGGATGGCCGGCGTGTCGGTGGCCACGGGGCTGGAGACCGAAACGGGTCCGGCGACATCCCGTGCCCGGCCCGCGGCCGCTGCCCGCGTCGCCGGCGGCAGGCGTCCGACGGGGGCCGTGGTCGCGCTGTCACCGGCCTGGATGCCGGCCTGGATCTCCTCGACCCGGCGGCGGACATCGGCAGGCAGGCGGCCATAGGACCGCGCCGCCACGAAATCCTGCGGCTGATAGGGGAACCGTGAGGCTCCGCGAAAGACCTGGACACCGGTCTCGGTCACCACGACATCGCCGGCGCGCAAGGTGACATCGTGGGTGATGGGGAGGCGGGCGAGGCCGTTGGCGGCTGCGCCCTGGCAGGAGCAGCTTCGCTCCAGTCCCTGGCGGAATCGGAAGGCGGTCCGCAGCGCCGCATAGGTCTGGCCGCGGGCATTGACCGCATCCTCGATGCTGCCCTGGCGGCTGACCGAATAGAGCGCCACTTCGGCACCGGGACACATGGAGGCGCAGCTCTGCTGCTGGGCCTGTTGGGCGGCGCCGGCCGTGGCCGGCCCCATGGGGAAGAAGAACCCGTCGCAACTGCGCACGCAATAAGCGCGGGGCCCGCCGACATTCTCACCGGTGGCCGACCGGCTCTGCTCGCCATGGCCGCGCGGCGTTCCGCGGATGTCGTCGCCGGGGCGGACCGTGATTTCCGGAACGTCGCGGGCGCGGGTCCCGCCGAACAGTGAAAAGAATCCCAACCCGCGGCCAGAGGCCGTCGGCGCACCGGCGCGGGGGCCGTTCTCGCCACGGGCAATGGCATAGAACTCGTCCCGGTCCTGGGCGAGAGAGGGCGCGGCGGGCATGAGCAGGGCCAGGATGGCGATTGCGCGGGCCACCAGGATGGCGCGGAGAGGCAGCGCGTGAGAGATCATCGGTCAACCCTCGATGAGCGACGCAGAACAGGCAGGGGCTTGCGACCCTGTCTTGTCGCGCCAGCGCGGAGCCAGCGCGGCTCGGGTGGACCCTAGGGAACCGATGTTGCGAGCCAATGTCGTGGCCGCGGTGCCACCTTGAAACACGGGGCGCAGCGGTCCGGCGCAGCGCGAAGCACAAGGCCACGCTGCGCCGGCTGAGGCAGGTGTCGTTAGAAAGCGCCGAAAAGAATGGCCCCAACAAAGGCAAAGGCGGCGCACGCGTAAACAATGTTGACGTGACGCACGAGTTCCACGGCTGATCTCCCATGAAGAAACCGGGTGCCCAAAGCTATGCCGGCTCAGCGCGACGCGCCAAGTGAAATCTGGCGATATCCCGAGATAAGGACATGTCGCGCGCCGCACAGCCGGGCTCCTGATTGACACGATTGCGGAAATTCCTGCGATCAACGCGGGGCGTTGGGTGAGGGTTCCTGACCCTTCGCCCGTGAGGGCCTGCGGCAGGGAGGGCCGCGCCCGCAAGCCGGTGCGCGGACGGCCGCTGCGGACCCCCTTGACGGGCTCGGGCGCAGATGTCACGCCATTTCACATCATGGCACGCCTCCCCGATTCAGAGCTGTCCGAGCGCCGTGGCTATCACCACGGCAATCTGCGTGAGGCGCTGCTGGAGGCGGCCCGACGGCTCATTGCCGAACGTGGTCCGGCGGGTTTCACGCTGTCGGATGCGGCGAAACTGGCGGGTGTGTCGCCAGCGGCGCCCTATCGCCATTTCAAGGACCGCGAGGCCCTGCTGAAGGCGATCGCCGTCGCCGGCTTCGAGGCCCTGGGCCGGCGGCTCCGCGCCGCCGCCGAGACCGGCGGTCCCGAGGGATTCGTCGCCATGGGGCGGGCCTATCTCGCCTTCGCGCGCGAGGAGCCGGCCTATTATGCCGCCATGTTCAACACGGGCCATCCCGGCGACGGGGGGGCGGGAGACGATCCGGGCTTCGCTGCGCTCCAGCAGGCGGTCGCGCAGAACATCGGCAGCGATGATCCCCAGCGGGTGAAGTTCGCGGCAACGCTTGTCTTCGCCCTGACCCATGGCCTGGCGTCCCTGTCGGCGCCGGGGTCCATCGCCATGCCGGGCGGGCTGGACGATCCGGAGCGGATGCTCGACATCGGGGTGAATGCCCTGCTGGCCGGATTTGCCCGTATGCCGTGACCGCGCCGGCTCAGGCGAGCGCCCGCATGAGCCCGACAATCAGGCTGACGGCGCCACTGGCGACGCCGGTGCCGAACTTCAGCGCCGATGCCCAGGGCAGGATCGCGGCGACATCACCGAGGCCGGAATAGGCGATGGCGAGAAGGACATTCTCGGTCAGGTCCATCGCCGCATAGGCGATGGGAAGGGCGAGGAGGAGTCGATGCGTGCGCTCGTTGACCGGCACGCCGCGGGTCACCAGTCCAACGGCGAGCAGGAGGCTGGCAGTGACAGCGGCGATGAGCGGCAGGTCGACGATGAGGCCGGCGAGACCCCGCCCGCGTAGCGACCAGATGGCGTCGAGATAGTCCCGGAAGGCCGCGGCGCTGTAGCCGCCGTGCTGCGTGTCCGGTCGAAGCGGCCGCAGGCAGGCGAGCCCGTCGCAGGGGGCAACGCGCAGGGACGCCTCGATGGGCGCATGGACGAGGGCGCCGGCGAGGTAGCAGGCAAGGACGGCCGCCAGCGCCAGGGCGAGGCGGGCAGGGCTGGCGCGGGCAGCGAGAGCCTCTGCGGCACCGATCAGCGTCACAGGCCCTTCGCCTCCATCCAGGCGACGATCCGCCCGGTCATTCTCCGCGCGATCGGGATGGCGATATAGGCCGAGACGGCAGCTGCCGGCCAGGCGATGACGAAGGCGGTCAGCCAGCGCGCGAGATAGTCCGATGGGAAGCCAAGATTGAGCCAGGTGATGAGCGCGGTCATGAGAAAGGCCATGACGGCGGCCATGAGGATTGGCTGGATGATGGCGGCTTTCGGTGGCATGGCAGTCTCCGGACCAGGGACCGGATCACTGCCGACTGACGAGCGGCGTGGCAAGCGCCATGGGGTAATGCCGTGACGCGGCGCTGGATCAGTCGGAATCGCGCGCGTTGAGGCGCTGCATCAACTTCCGGTTCTGCATTTCGAGGGTCTTCAGCTTTTCCGACAGCAAATCGGTGTCCAAGTCCTTCGCGACCAGGAAGGCCACGCCAATTTCAGGCGGGCGGCGCCAGGTCACCGAACATTCGAAGGTTTCGCCCTTCTGGGGAATCTTCAACTGGAAGTGATCCGGCACGTCGCCGACGCCACCGCAGTCGAGCCTTGCGCCGCGGTGCGTGAAGTTGCGTACCGTGCATTCGGTCGAGCGCAGGCCGCCTGGGAACAGGATCGTTCCCTTCCAGAAGGTGCGCGACCGCGGAATCGCGCGGCGCTCGATGGCTGCGGTGGTTGGCAAGGCGGGCAACCCGTCTCTGACAGAAGCGTCGATCTCAGTTTAGGCGGCAGCCCTTAACCGTCCGTTGCAACGGCCGCAGACGCGAATTGCCCACGATAGACCTTGGGACGCGGTGGCGCATAGCCGCCGGCCTTGGAGGTCCGCAGGCCGAGGGCATGCAGGCTCTCGGCGAGCTTTACGGCGGCCGCGACGCCATCGATGACCGGCAGCCCGTGCTCGGCCGACAGCGCTGCCGCAAGGTCGGCCATGCCGGCGCAGCCCAGCACGATCGCCTCGGCGCGGTCCTCGCTCTTCGCGCGCGCGATCTCCTCCGAGATCCGGGCACGGGCGTCGGAGGCGGGGTTTTCGAGTTCCAGAACCGGGACTTCGCAGGAGCGCACGCGCGCGCAGCGATGGGCGAAGCCATATTTGTGGACATTGTGCTCGAGGGCCGGCACCGAGACGGCCAGGGTCGTCACCACTGTGAATTTGGTCGCCAGCAGTGTCGCCACATGCATGGCCGCCTCGCCGATGCCCACCACCGGCACCGCCATCAGCGAGCGGGCGGCATCAAGGCCGGTATCGTCGAAACAGGCGATGACGAAGCCGTCCGAGCCCGGCCGCGCGCGCATTTCCGCCAGCATGCCCGGAATGGAATAGACCTCGTCGTAATAGCCCTCGATGGAGGCCGGGCCGCTATCGGGATTGACCGCCTCGATGGTCGTGCCGGGGGCGGCGACGGAACGCGCCGCCTCGCCGATGGCGCGGGTCATGGAGGCGGTGGTGTTGGGATTGACGATGGTCAGATGCATGGCGGCGACGCTGTCCGGTTCGGCGAGGATTCGGCCAGCCTAGCCGATCATGCCGCCGCCGGCGCGGTTGCATCCGTGCGGAAACAGCGGGCCTCGTGTCCCCCACCGACGGCGACGGGCTCGGGCGTCGCCTCGGAGCAGGCGGGAAGCGCCAGCTTGCAGCGCGGCGCGAAAGAGCAGCCGGGCGGCAGGTTGGCGAGGTCGGGGGGCGAGCCTGGAATGGCGTCGAGCCGGGTGCCCTTGGTCATGGCGTCATGGGCGCGGCTCTTCAGGAGGCCGATCGTGTAGGGATGGCGGGGGCTGCGCAGAATGTCGCGGATCGGTCCGGTCTCGACGATTCGGCCGCCATACATGACCGCGACGCGGTCGGCGACCTCGACGGCGACGCCGATGTCGTGGGTGACGAAGATGACGGCGATGCCGAATTCGCGCTGCAATTCGCGGATCAGCAGCAGGATCTGGATCTGGACGGTGGCATCGAGGGCAGTCGTCGGCTCGTCGGCGAGCAGGACCTTCGGGTTGCAGGCCAGCGCCAAGGCGATCATCGCACGCTGGCGCATGCCGCCCGACATCTCGTGGGGATAGTTGTCGAGGCGGCGTTCCGGCGAGGGAATGCGCACCCGCTCGAACAGGTCGAGTGCCCGCTTCTTCGCGTCGGCCCAGGAACCGCCGTCATGCTTGACGATGGTCTCGGCGATCTGGTGGCCGAGCGTATAGACCGGGTCGAGGGCGAGCGCCGGCTCTTGGAAGATCATCGAGACGTCGCGGCCGCGGAAGGCCTGCAACTCCTTCGGACCGAGGGTGAGAACATTCTTGCCGCCGACGGTGATCGCGCCATCGATCTTCGTGCGCTTTTCCGGGTTGAGGCGCAGCATGGCGCGCAGCGTCACCGACTTGCCCGAGCCGGATTCACCGAGGATCGCGAGGGTCTCGCCGCGGTCGAGGGCGAGATCGACGCCGTTGATGGCGCAGATCGGCTTGGGGCCACCGGTGAAGGTGACCTTGAGGTTGCGGATATCAACGAGGGGCGGGGTGGTCAGCATCTCTCGTCCCTCATGCCGCGGCTGCGGGGGCCATGGTATGGCCGGAGCCCGGCTCGGAGCGCAGGCAGGCGACGTCATGCAGAGCCGCCGCGCGGGTCAGCACCGGCTCGCGCTGGGAACAGACGCCCTCCGCGAAGGTGCAGCGGGTGTGGAAGCGGCAGCCGGGCGGCGGGTCGATGGGGTTCGGCGGATCGCCGAAGAGCGGGGCCTTCTCGGTGCGGTTGTCCGGGTCCATGGTGGGCATGGAGCGGGTGAGGGCGCCGGAATAGGGGTGGAACGGGTCCTCGAAGATCGCCTCCGACGGGCCGATTTCGGCGACCTTGCCGAGATACATGACCATGACGCGGTCCGACATGTAGCGGACGACATGGAGGTCGTGGGAGATGAAGACATAGGTGAGCTTGAACTCCTCCTTGAGGTCGAGGAGGAGGTTGAGGACCTGTGCCTCCACCGACTTGTCGAGGGCCGAGACCGCCTCGTCGAGGATGACGACCTTGGGCTGGAGCGCCAGCGCCCGGGCGATGTTGATGCGCTGGCGCTGTCCGCCGGATAGCTCATGCGGATAACGGCCGGCGAAGCGCGAGGGTTCGAGGCCGACCTTGGCGAGCAGGTCGCGGGCGCGCTCGATGGCCTCGCGCTGCGGCACGCCATGGACCTGCGGCCCGAAGGCGATGGAGCTCTCGATGGTCAGGCGCGGATTGAGCGAGGCGTAGCTGTCCTGGAAGACCATCTGGACCTGGCGGCGGTACTCCGTCAGCGACAGGTCCGGCGAGCCGACCTTGGCGCCGTCGAAGAGGATCTCGCCGCGGGTCGGGTCCATCAGGTGCATCAGCAGGCGCGCGGTGGTCGACTTGCCACAGCCGGATTCGCCGACGATGCCGAGGGTCTCGCCGTCGATCACGTCGAAATCGATGCCGTCGACGGCCCGCACCACCTTCTTCGGGCCGAACAGGCCGCCGGCGATGGGAAAGTGCTTGACCAGGCCGCGGACGGTGAGGAGGGGCAGGCTCATACCTTGACATCCATCGCGTTGCGCAGGCCGTCGGCCAGGACGTTGAAGGAGATCGAGGTGATGAAGATCATCACGCCGGGAAGGGCTGCGACCAGGGGCTGGTTGTAGATCGCGGTGCGCAGGGTGTTGAGCATCAGGCCCCATTCAGGCTCGGGCGGACGGACGCCGAGGCCGAGGAAGGACAGGCCCGAGGCGAGGATCATCGAGACCGAGATAAGGCCCGTTGCATAGACGAAGATCGGTCCGAGCACGTTGCCGAGCACATGGACGCGGATGATCGTGAGCGCATTGGCGCCGGAGGCGCGGGCGGCCTCGACATAATCGCGGTTGCGCACCTGAGTCGTCACGGCCTCGGCGACGCGGGCGATCGGCGGGATGAAGACGACGGTGAGCGAGACGAGGGCGTTCTGGATGCCGGCGCCGAGCGCGCCGGACAGTGCCACAGCCAGCAGCACCGAGGGGAAGGCGTAGAACACGTCGATGGTGCGCATCATCACCGTATTGGTCTTGCCGCCGACATAGCCGGCGATGATGCCGATGAGGCTGCCGACGCCGAAGGCCATGAGCACGGGGGTGACCCCCATCATCAGGGAATAGCGGGCGCCGTAGATCAGGCGCGAAAGCATGTCG
This sequence comes from Phreatobacter sp., assembly GCA_019749835.1. GTDB lineage: Bacteria > Pseudomonadota > Alphaproteobacteria > Rhizobiales > Phreatobacteraceae > Phreatobacter. The sequence continues at coordinate 25,446 of JAIEPJ010000047.1, forward strand.
CGGCCGAGCTCGTCGGTGCCGAGCGGGAAACCGTCGGTCCCCACCGGCCTGAGCCGGCGGATGGTGCGCCCCGCATAGGGGTCCATCGGGGCGATGAGCGGGGCGAAGATCGCCATCAGGATCAGCAGCAGGACGAGGATGCCGGCGGCGATGGCGAGCTTGTCATTTCGGAAGCGCTTGCCGACGCCGGACCAGTAGCCGGGCGACCTTTCGATGGGCGCGACGGTCTTGGCGGGGTCCTGGGGCAGGAGCGAGGCGACGGAGGTCATCGGGTCAGCTCCTCTGGATGCGCGGATCGATGGCCGTCTGGATGACGTCCACGATGAGGTTGAGGAGGACGAAGAACAACGCCAGGACGAGGATCGTCCCCTGGAGCAGGGGAAGGTCGCGCTGGAAGATCGCCGCATTGAGCAGGAAGCCGGTACCCGGCCAGGAGAAGACCGTCTCGATGAGGATGGACCCGCCCAGCAGATAGCCGAGCTGCAGGCCCATGACCGCGAGGGCCGTGGGGGCGGCGTTCTTCACGACATGGCCGAAGATGCCGAGTTCCGAGAGGCCCTTGGCCCGCAACGCCGGTACGAAGTCCTGGCTGAGGATGTCGGCGACGAGGGCGCGGATGGTGCGTGCCACGATGCCCATGGGAATGACGCTCATGGTGATGGCCGGCAGGATCAGGTGCCGGAAATGCGCCCAGTCCGGCTGCCAGTCTGCCGAGCCGCCGGGGCCGGCGCCGGTCGGCGGCAGCCAGTTGAGCTGCACGGAGAAGATGATGACCAGCACCATGCCGAGCCAGTAATGCGGCACGGAGACGCCGATCACCGAGAGGATGGAGGCGATCTTGTCGATGGGGCTATTGCGGAAATAGCCGGCGACGAAACCGAAGAGCAGGCCGAAGAAAAAGCCGATGAGGGTGGCGACGAAGGACAGGAGCAGCGTGTTCTTCACCGCCCGGAGCACCTCGCTGGCGACGGATCGGCCGGTGGCGATGGAGACACCGAGGTCACCCTGCAAGGCGCGCCAGCACCACAGCAGGAACTGCTCGTAATAGGGCCGGTCGAAGCCGTAGGCCCGCATCATCTGCATCTTCAGCTCTTCCGATGCGTCCGGTGGCAGGACCGAGACCAGCGGGTCGCCCGGGGCGATGTGGACGAGGCCGAAACAGACGACCGACACGCCGATGACGATCGGGATCGTGTAGACGAGGCGTTTGCCGAGATAGACTAGCATGCGGAGCGTCCTGCGAGCCGCGTCATCCGACGGTGACCGGGCTGATGTCCTGGTACCAGTTCTGTGCCTGGACGAAGCCTCTCACCCGCGGCGACATGGCGCGCGGTGCGACGTCGTGGGCGACGAACAGGAACAGCGCCTCGTCGACGAATTTCTCATGGGCGCGCTGGATCGCGACGAGCTGCTCCGCCGGATCGAAGGATGACCGGATCCTGGCGAGACGTGCATCCATGTCCGGATCGACATAGTAGCCCCAGTTGGTGCCAGCGGGAGGCAGGAGCCCGCCGTCGAGGTGGCGGATGAGGGCGGTGAAGGGGTCCTGGCTGAAATAGGACGAATTGGTCGAATGGGCGCCGCGCGAGGAGGGGTGCTTCGCCCCGGCACGCCAGGAACTGACCAGCGCATTCCAGTCCATCACCTCGAACTCGACCTTGATGCCGATCTCGCCGAGATTCTGCTGGATGAGCTCGTTCATCACCAGTGGCTGCATCTGGCCCGATCCGGAGGGCGAGATGATCGCCTTGACGGTCAGGGGCCGCGCCGGGCTGTAGCCCGCTTCGGCCATGAGCTTCAGGGCGGCGGGGACATCGGTCTTGACGTCGAAGGAGGGCTTGCCGAACCACGGACTTGAGGGCGGCACCATGCCCTTGGCGGGCAGCATCATGCCGCCGAGCAACTCCACCATGCCGGCCCGGTCGACGGCGAGGTTGGCCGCCTTGCGGATGCGGATATCGTTCCAGGGCGAGCCCTCGACCCGCGAGAAATGCCAGGTCCAGTTGTGCGGATAGACGTTGGAGGTGATCTGCATGCCGCGGGACCGCAACTGCTGCAGGGCGTCGGTGGCGGGCGCCTCGATCCAGTCGACCTGCCCGGAGAGGAGTGCGGCAGTGCGCGCATTGGGCTCCGGCATCGGCACCAGCACGACACGGTCGAGCTTCGGCCGGCGGGCGGGGTTCCAGTAGGCGGCGTTCGGGACGAGTTCGAGCCGCTCGCGGGGTGTGTAGCGATCGACCTTCCAGGGGCCGGTTCCCGACGGGCTGCGGATGAAATTGTCCCAGTTGCGCCCGACCTTTTCCCATTGGGCCGGCGATGACATCAGGATCCACGAGATCTCGTAGGGAAAGAGGGCGTTCGGCGTGTTCGATACGAATTCGACCGTCATCGGGTCGAGCGCGCGATAGCTCTTCACCGAGGGGATGCGGGTGCGGCCCTGACCGGCCTGACGCGGGTCGTGCTGGGGTGAATCAGCCTTGAGGATCTTGTCGAAGTTCCAGATGACGGCCGCAGCGTCGAAGGCGGAGCCGTCATGGAAGGTGACCCCGGGGCGCAGCACGAAGGTCCAGCGTGTCGGATCCGCCGGATCGACGCGCCATGACGTCGCGAGACCGGGAATGAGACCGCCGGGCGTGTCGGCCTTGGTGAGGTCCCACAGGATGAGGGAATCGAAGACGTTGAAGCCGACGAAGCGCATGCCCTCGGCGCCCTGGTCGGTCTGGCCGTTCGGCAGCGGAATGTCCGAGGCCGTCATGGCGATGCGCAGGACGCCCGAGCCCTGGGCGCTGACCTGCGACAGGTCGAGGAATGACACCGTGGTTGCAGCAAGACCACCGGCGAGCACCTGCCGCCTGTCGAAAGAACGCATCTCAGCCTCATGGAAATCGGGGGTGATGAACCGGGCGACCCGCAGGGGCCGCCCGGCCTTGTGAGATCGACCGGGATTACGATCCCGGGCGGATGTCCATCGGCGCGATGTCGATGAACCACGAGCGCGGCTGGACGACCCCGGTCACCCGGGCCGACATGGCGCGCGGACCGACGTCATGAGCAACCCAGAGGAAGGGTGCTTCCTCAACGATGCGCTTGTGGAGTGCGGCGAGGGCCCGGTCGCGGCCGGCGTCGTCGAAGGTCGAGCGGGCCGTCGCGGCGAGCTGGTCGAACTCGTCGGAGTTGAAGAATCCCCAGTTGTTCGAGGCCGGCGGGTTGGTCTGCCGCGTCACGAAGCGGATCATGGCGAAGAAGGGGTCCATGGCCGCAAAGGTGACGTTGGTGGCATTGGCACCGCGGGCATTGGCGTGGCCCGCGCCCTCACGCCAGTTGGTGAAGACCGCGTTCCACTCGGCCACTTCCAGCTCGACGTTGAAGAAGCATTCCTTCAGCGCCTGCTGCAGCCACTCGTTCATGACGATCGGCTGCATCTGGCCGGAGCCCGAGGCCGAGGTCAGCACCTTGACGCTGAGCGGGCGGGCGGCGGAGAAGCCGGCCTCCTGCATCAAACGGCGGGCTGCCGGCAGGTCGTACTTGATCTGGAAGGACGGGTTGCCCCACCAGGGATGGCCCTGGGGAACCGTGCCGACCGGGATCTCCATCAGGCCGCCCAGCAGTTCTTTCAACTCGGCGCGGTTGATGCAGAGATTGGCGGCGTGGCGCACCCGGCGGTCAAGCCACGGCGAACCCTCGCGGAACGAGAACTGCCAGGGCCAGACATGCGGCTGGGCGTTGGTGTACATGGTGAAGCCGCGCTGGCGGATCTGCGGCACCGAATCCGGGGCCGGTGCCTCGATCCAGTCGACCTGGCCAGAGAGAAGGGCCGCGGTGCGGGCATTCGGCTCGGGCAGCGGCAGGAGGACGACGCGGTCCACCTTCGGCCGGCGGGCGGCGTCCCAGTAGTCCTTGTTGGCGACCATCTCGAAACGCTCGCGCGGCACAAGGCGCACGCCGCGGAACGGTCCGGTTCCCGAGGGATTGGCCGCGAAGGCGGTCCACGCGGCAGCAGCCCGCGCCTTCGGATCGGCGACCGAGGCCGGAACCTCGCCCAGCAGCTTCTGCCAATGGGCCGGCGAGGCCATGAACAGGTTGGTGAGGTTGATCGGCAGGAAGGAGTCAGGGTTGCGGGTCGTCAGTTCGACAGTCAGTTCGTCGATGGCGCGGGCCGAGGCGAGGTTCGGCATGCGCGAAACGGTGACGCCGACCTGGCTCTGGTCGAAATGGGCGGCGTTCTGGTCCAGCACTTTCTGGACGTTCCAGACCACAGCCGCCGCGTTGAACGGCGAACCGTCATGGAACTTCACGCCGGGGCGCAGGCGGAACGTCCATTTGGTCTTGTCCGTCGCGTCCACCGCCCAGGACAGGGCGAGGCCCGGGACGATGACGGAGGCGGCATCGGCCTTCGACAGGTCCCAATGGACCAGCGCGTCATACATCGGAATGCCGGTAAAGCGGTTGCCCTCGAAGCCCTGGTCGGGCTGCCCATGGGTGCGCGGAATGTCGGCGGCCGTCATGCCGATGCGCAGGACCTTTTCCTGGGCCATGACGGAGGCCGAGGTCAGCAACGCACCCGCAAGGGCAAAGGCGCCGGCGATCAATGCCGGACGGAATCTGGTTCGCATACGAAGTCTCCCTGAAGCTTCCTCGGCAGAGGCTGGCAAGGCACATGCCAGACAGCCTGATGAGCCGGTTGCTCCGGCTTCTCATCGCCTGCCCCTCCGTCATCGGCCTGAAATTGCTGACCGGAAGTGCGGATTGCCTAATGTGTGAGCAGTTTCGCGGGGAGATCAAGACGCGAGACGGCCGCCGCCGAAGAAATGATCAGTCCTTGATGTGATGCCGCTGCAGGCAGGGCGAGGTGGCGGCCGGCGATCAGGCCGGCAGCGGCAGCGGACCGCCGACAGCCTGTTCGACGCTGCGGGCGATGCGCAGGGCCATGGCGTCGCGGAACTGCGGCGCGACGATCTGGAAGCCGACGGGCAGACCCGCAGGCGTGGGCGCGACGGGCACCGAGACGCCGCACCATTCGAGGTAATTGGCGAACCGGGTGAAGATGCCCGGCGCCGCCGTCTCGTCGACCTGCGACAGCGGCACGGCGGGAGCCGGTGTCGTCGGCAGGATCAGTGCGTCGATGCCGTTGTCGGCAAGCAAGGCGTTCGCCGCCGCTATGCGGATCCGTCGCGTCTCGACCCCGGCGAAATAGCGCGTGGCGGCAATGTCGAAACCGCCGCCGATGCGCCGTGCCGCCCAGTCGCCGAGACGGGACGGGGTCTCCCGCGCGAGGGCGCCGTGGTGGTGGGCCCCCTCGACCATCATCAGTTCGCCGGCGTCCAGCGCGTAGGTCCGCAGGCTGTCGGGCAGGGCGAAGGACACGAGGCGGGCGCCGGCCTTTTCAAGGGCCGCGGCGGCAGCGTTGAAGCTGTTGGCCACGGCGGGGTCGACGGCGATGTCCGGATCGAGGGCGAGGACACCCAGCGTCAGGCCGCGCACGCCCATGTCCAGTCCGGCGACGAGGTCGAGACCGGGGGCGCCCCCGGTCGAAGCATCGGCCGGATCGGAGCCGAGCATGACCTGGCTCATCACCGCGGCGTCGCGCACGCTGCGCGCCAATGGGCCGATCGTGTCGAAATGCAGCGCCAGCGGCACGACGCCGGCCCTGCTGATAAGACCCATCGAGGTCTTGTGGCCGACCGTGCCGCACCAGGCGGCCGGCAGGCGGACCGAGCCACCGGTATCGGTGCCGAAGCCGATGGGAACGAGGCCTGCACCGACCGCGACGCCGGTCCCGGACGATGACCCGCCGGGGACACGATGGGTCGCGCCGTCATGGGGGTTCACCGGCGTACCGGCGATCGGGTTGGTGCCCCAGCCGCCGAAGGCATATTCGACCGTGTGGGTCTTGCCGACGACGATGGCGCCGGCGGCCCGCAGCCTCGACACGCACCAGGCGTCGGCCGCGGCGGCCGGCAGGTGGTCGCGGGTGATGGATCCGGCGCGCGTGCGCTGGCCGGAGACGTCGATGATATCCTTCACCGCGACGGGAACGCCATGCAGGGGCCCCCGGCGCTGGCCGCGCGCCTGGAGGGCATCGAGCATGTCGGCCTCGGTACGCGCCTCGTCAGCGAGGACCGTGATGAAGGCATGGAGCCGGGTGTTGCTGGCGGCGATTCGCGCCAGCGTCGTCTCGACCACGGCCCGCGCGCTGGTGCGACCGTCGGCGATGGCCTCCGCCGTGACGACGGCACCGGCGGCAAGGACAGTGGCAGCTTCGGTCATGGCACGGTCTCCAGGGCGGGCAGGTCCAGGCGGGCTGCCACAAGGTCGGCGAGGGCGAGTGAGGCGGTCAGGCCCGGGCTCTCGATGCCGAGCAGGTTGACGAGGCGGGGAACGCCGTGAACCTCGGGGCCATCGACCCGGAAATCCGGCATGGGCATGCCCGGTCCGTGCAGCTTCGGCCGGATGCCGGAATAGTCGGGCTGCAGCGCGCCGTCGGGCAGGTCCGGCCAATAGGCGCGGATGGCGGCATAGAAGCCGTCCGCGCGGCGCGGGTCGACGACGAGATCGGTCTCGCTCTCCACCCATTCGACATCGGGGCCGAAGCGGCAGCGGCCCTGCAGGTCGATGGTGGCGTGGACGCCGAGGCCGGCGCCGTCGGGCATGGGATAGACGAGGCGGGAGAAGGGCTGCCGGCCGACGAGGGAGAAGTAGTTGCCCTTGGCGTACCATTGCCGCGGCGCATGCTCCTGCGGGAATCCGTCCAGCGCCGCCAGGAATTTCGGCGCGTAATGGCCCGCCGCATTGACCACGATTCGCGCCGTGATCTCGGCGGCTTCGGCGCCGCCGGTGCGAAGGACGATGCCGTCCGGCGTCACGCTCGCGCCGAGGATGGGCGTCTCGAAAGCGACCATGCCGCCGGCATTCTCGAGGTCGCCCTGCAGCGCCAGCATGAAGCCGTGGCTGTCAACGATGCCGGTCGACGCGGAAAAGAACGCGCGGATACAGGAGACTTCCGGCTCAAGGGCGCGCACCTCGTCAGGAGTCTTCCAGGAAAGGCCCTCGACACCGTTGACATGGGCCTGGTCCCAGATCGCCTGAAGCTTCGGCAACTGGTCCTCCGATGTCGCCACCATCAGCTTACCGCAGGCCTTCGCCTTGACGCCGCGGTCCGCGCAGTAGCGGTAGAGGAGGTGCTTGCCGCGCAGACAGGCGGCGGCCTTGATCGAACCAGTCGGATAGTAGAGCGAGGCATGGATGACCTCGCTGTTGCGCGACGAGGTCCCGGTGCCGATAGCGTCGGTCGCCTCAAGGACGAGGGTGTCGAGCCCGGCGAGCGCCAAGCGGCGAGCGGCGGCGAGGCCGACGACCCCGGCGCCGATCACGACGGCATCAATGGACCAGTCTGTCATGGGGCGGGGGCGGGGGCGGGGGATGTGAAGGCAGGGCTCATGCCCTCTTCTTACGGCGGGCCCGTCCCGGAGGAAAGCGTCCGCCCCGCGCGGCTGTTCTCCCGCTGCAGCCGACCGGCAGGCTCCGGTCGGCCGCGCGCCGGGTCACTCGATCAGACGGACGACGGTTGTGGCCGTGCTGCTGACCTTCGGGCATTCGACGATGACGCGGATGTCGTCATAGTCGCCGTCGGTCCAGCCATAGCCCGGCGGGCGGTCTTCCCAGCCGAAATACATGAACTTGCCGGGCTCACAGGCCTTCGTGGCCTGCTGCGGCGTGCGGTTCTTGCCTTCGGGAATGATGCCGCCTTTCCCTTTGCCCTTGCACTGGCCGAGGTTGTCGCAGATCACGGTCTCGAGGATCGGCACGGCATTGGTGAAGTTATGCGTCGGGACGCCGGCGGTCAGGGTCGTGTCGGAATAGTAGTTGTAGGAGAGGTTGTTGGACCAGGGCGAAGCCCAGTCCGCCGGGTTGTTGGGGATCAGGGTGCCGGGGGTGGCATTGTCCCACAGAAGCGGCTTGGTCCGGGCGTTGCGGACGTTGTAGAGGCGATAGGAGATGGTCTCGCCCTCCTTGCAGGCGGGCATGTTGAAATTGTACTTCGTGCCGGCATTGTCGGCGATGGCCGTCATCTGCGAACGGCCGAAATCGGCGTGGTTCTGCCGGCTCTTGTCGAAGCAATAGACATACATGCGGTTGTAGTCGCCGGCCTCCGGATCGAGCTCGGCCATGATCGGCTTGGCGCTGGTCACGGTGTGGAAGGTGGTCGACGTCGCCGCCGATTTCGCCACGACATTGAGGGTCGGCATGCCGATCACGCCGAGGATCGACGTCGGCATTGTCGCGCCGTCGGTCCGGATGCGCACCGTCTTGCCACCGTCGGAGGTCTCGATCGCCACCGGATAGCTTTTCAGGTGGCCAGCGAGGTGCCCGTCGATATGTCTCTGGGCGGTCTGCTTGACAACGGCCTCACCGAGGGCGGCCTGGCGAACCCCGGCGAGCGCCGCTGCATCGAAGACGCCCTGCAGTTCGGCGGCGTCACGCGACGCCCGATGGAAATCGACGGCGCCGCCGACGGTCGCGAACAGCGGCACGGCTGCGATGGCCAGCGTCATGGCGACATTGCCGCGCCGGTCCTTGGCGAACCTCTTCAGACGATCCTGGTCCATGATGGTCATGCCAGCCTCCTGGGGCACGTTGGCGGACCACGAACCTACGAGACGACAAATTGCCATCAGGTTTCATAAAATGCGGCCAATCGGAAACGGCCGTTAACGATGTCACGGCACTCTTCGGCATCGACGCTGTGACGCGAAGCGGATCTTCGATGGTTCGCGCCTGGCCCGCGAGCGGACGGTCCCATCAGGGCAGCCGGCGCCTCGGTCTCGGACTAGCGCGTTCGGCAGGTTGGCCTGGGGCGGAGGACCCGCCAGGCGGTCTTGTGCTTTGGCCTCAGGGGTGGATAACGCTCACTTCGCGGCCGACATGGTTGCGCAGGGTCGGGTCGGTGGTCCCGTGATCGCGGCTCGGCAAAACAGGCATGATCGATAAGGAAAGCCGTGTCTGGCCGAGGACAATGGCGGCGAGGCGCTGGCCCGCCGCGAGCGTGGCATTGACGCAGCGGCCCTCGCGCGTGCGTCCTTCGGGACAAACACTCTGGGCCTGCGCGGACGAGGCGGCGGGCGCGGCAAGCAGGCCGATTGTCGCCAAGGTGACCAGGCGGGCTCGGATCGGCCGTGACCGGAAGGCGGAGGGGTTCATGAAACTGTCCTTGATGGTCAATAGGTGATCGTGCCGCCGAGCGACACCGTCCAGCCGGTATAGGCGAGGGCGGGAACGGCGGTGTCGGCGAAGGGCCCAAAGAAGGGATCGACGACGTCCGGGCGGCTGCGCTGCGAAACCCAGAAGTGCTCGGCGCGGAAGGTGACGGCGGCGTTCCGCGACATCTGGTAGCGAGCCGAGCCGCCGAGCGCGATTCTGGTCTTGGCCGGCGAGAAGGCGCCCGCCGCCGGGATATAGGCATTGGCGTCGCGATTGAACCAACTGGCGAACGCGCCCAGTGTCCATTGCGCATCAAGGCGGTAGTTATGGTCTAGCCGCAGCCGGATCGCTTGGCTATTGGAATTGAACGCCTCGCGGACGGCGGCTGGGATGGTCGGATCGAGCACGAGGTTGGGCGCGGCGCGACTGAATGAACCGCTGAGCGTCGTGTTGTGGTCCGTGTTCCAAGTGTAGCCGGCGGAAGCGGTCAAAGCGATTGTATCGCCCATGCGGCTGATATAGGCGCCGTCGATCCGTGTACCTTGATTGACGATGTACGTCGCGCCGGCCTTGAGGAGCAAGGCGCCGAGCACATGGGCGATCTGCAGCGAGCCGGAGGACGAGGCGCCCGGCTGGAAACGGTTGTCGGGGTCGCCGAAGCCGGTCACGGGGTCGCGGGTGAAGCCGCCGCGGTGCGTGTGGCTGAGACTGGCTGTTAGCAGCGTCCATTCGCCGATCGGAACGTTGACGCCCATGGTGGCGCCGAGATTGAAGCCCTCGCCGTAGTTGGGCACCTCAACCAGGTCCGGGTCCATGCGGGAGAAGGCGCGGGTGCCGGGAAGGTTGGCCGAGCCGGTCGGCAGGTTCGCGTTAAGCGATATGAAGGGCTGCCAGCCCGGCGTCGCGAGATAGGTGAAGGTACCCGAGACCACAGTGTCGGTGAGCGTCGAGACCGAGCCGGCGAGGCCGCCACCGCTGTCCTGCCGGGCATGGACCCAACCGGTGCGCGCCATCAGTTCGACCCGGTAGTCCGGGCTTGGCTGTCCAACAATCTGGACGGCCAAGGGCGCGTAGAACTGCGAACCCCGGCCCGGGGAGCCGAGGGCATAGCCGCCAGGAAAGCCGCGGTTGCCTGACCAACTGGTAAAGCGTGCATCGAAATCGACCAGCATGGCCCAGGTCGCCTGGAAGGCCGCGGCGGCCGGCGCCGGCAGACCCGAATCGACAGCCCTGGCCTCGGCAACTGCACCGAGTAAGCCCATCGCGACGACAGGCGTCACGACCAGGCGATGCAGGCGAAACCGGACAACAGACGGCACAGGACACTCCATTAAATGCTCACTGGTCATTTAAGGCCAGGCGTCGGGTCACTTGGCAAGGGGTACCGACGCTTGTCTGGCCGTTGCCGGCCGACTGATGCAGCGGCGCACCAGTCGGTGGCATCGGTCAGCGGCGGAGGCCACCGCCCTGATCGGAGAGGATGTTGCCGCGGGCCCTGAGGCTCGCGCCGTCATTGGCGATGAGCCCCGGATTGCGGTTGCCCGGGCTGAGCAGCCCCCCACCATTGTCGGTGATCAGGCGGTTCTGGCTTGTAGGCGTCACGATTGGGCGCTGTGGCACAACGGGTTGCTGGACCCGGCCGGCAATGGTCGGCGTCGTCGCCCGCGGCGGCGGCTGCAATGTCGGACGAGGCGCCTGATATCCGGGGGCGCCGGGCATGCGGCGGGCGTTGTTGTCCCAAGGGGCGCAGCCCGACACGAAGACGTTGACATAGCCACCGCATCCCGCGGCGGCCGCGGGGTGAATGGCAAACAGCGAGGCGGCTCCGGCGAGGGCGACCGCGATGGCGACAGAAGCTTGGGACGAGCGGGGCATGGGACTTTGCTTCCTGTTGTTTGGGGAGAGGTGAGTAATGCGGCTTCAGCGGCGGAAGCCGCCACCCTGGTCGGAGATGAAGGTGCCGCCGGCATTGCCGACCAGGCCTGTCCGGTTGCCGGGGCTGATCAGCGTGCCGCCGGCGTTGCCGACCAGGCCCGTCCGGTTGCCAGGGCTGATGAGGCCGGTGGCGGTGGCGGGCTGGCCCACGACGCGTTGCGTCCCCGTGTAGCCGACGGTCGGCTGGCGCAGATTGTTCACCGGCGCGGCGGGGCGGGGCGCCTGATATCCGGGGGCGCCGGGCATGCGGCGGGCGTTGTTGTCCCAAGGGGCGCAGCCGGACACGAAGACATTGACGTAGCCGCCGCATCCCGCTGCGCGGGCCGGTGTCTCGGAGGCGAGGGCCGCTCCGGCGAGAACCGAGGCGATGAGGAGGGCTCGGGGTGCTGACACGCGCATGACGTTCTCCAGGCGACGCAAGGACAGGCTCTCTATAGAATAGCTCACTGAGCAATTCAAGAGTGCGAGGCATGGGTGACACCGCTTTGACGGACAGGCATTGTCGCGGCGGCAGCCGGGCCCGAGTCGCTAGGCGGCGGATTGGAACACTTCACCGATGGCGCGTAAGCTGATTAGAGCCGACGCCCTGGCGCGGCTGTTCGAACAGTCGACAAGGGCCCTTCATTCCACCGGGCACAGCCATGGGCTGTTTCCGGCCCAATGGACGGCGCTGCGCTATTTCGCGGCGGCGGATCGAAGCCAGTGCACGGCCATCAGCCTGGCGCGGTTCCAGGGCATGGCCTTTGGGCCCGTTTCACGCACGGTCCGCACGCTGATCAGCAAGGGATTGCTGCGTAAGGCCGGATCGGCCGGAAGGGGCAGGGCGGAGCTTCTCGAACTGTCCGACGAGGGCTATCAGCTCCTGGCGAGCGATCCCATCCGTGCAGTGGTTCAGGTGCTGGAGGACCTTGATGATGCGCAGCGGCTGGCGCTGGCTACGGCACTGGAGCAGATCCTGCTGTCGATTCAGCCGGCGGAGCCCGGTAACGCTCTCGGGGAATAAACGCCGCCGAACCTCATTGGCGGGCGACGATCGCATCGATTGCCTTCACCAGAACATCTTCATCGAAAGGTTTGACGAAAACCCGCTCGGCGCCCCAGACCTCGGCGAGAGCGCCAGCCGTTTCGATCGTCAGCCGAGGTCCGCCGCCGGTCATCGCGAGGATCGGTAGGTCCCGGTTGGTGTCGCGGATGAGCTTGATGAGTTTCAGTCCATCGATCCCCGCCATCCAGATGTCGGTCACGGCGACGGCGAATGGCCGGTTCGCGATCTCGGTCAAGGCTTCATGGCCTGAGGCGACACAGATCGGATTGTATCCGGCGCCACGGAGGGCCTCCGCAAGCGACACGCGCACCGCCTCGACATCGTCGACGACGAGGACATCAGGCTTGGGCGGCATGCTGAGCGACATGGGTCGGTTCCGTTTCTGACAGTGTCGGGCCCGGGACGGCGATGGTCACGCGCGTACCAACGCCGGATTGGGATTCAATGTCGATCGTGGCTTTCCACGCATGGATGATGCCATAGACGATGGGCAGGCCAAGACCCGTGCCCTGTCCGGGCTGTTTGGTCGTGAAGAAGGGCTCCATTGCGCGCTGGCGTGTCTCGTGGTCCATTCCCTCGCCATTGTCCTTGACAGTGAGGATAAAGCCGGCCGCCCCCGATCCCTTGAAACGGACGTCGACATGGCCCTCCCCACGCGTCGCATAGACGGCGTTGGCGACCAGATTGGCCAGTACCTGGAAGGCTTCATTGGCATCGACCATCGGGCCGGGCTCGCCGTAGTTCTCGAAACTGAGCGCGAGCTTGTCGGGCAATATGCTGCGCAAGCTGCGTATAGCCTCTCCCAGCGCCTGCCCGAGCGGAGCGTGGCTGTCGGCGCGCGGTGTCGGCCGCACACTGGTCAGAAGACCCGCGACGATCGTTGCGGCGCGGGTTCCGGATTCGGCAACGATCTCCAGCAGGCGGCGCCGGTCGTCGCCAGCTGGAATACCGCCGGCGACGCGTCGCGACAGGTTCACGATCGGGTGGAGGAGATTGTTGATCTCGTGGGCGACGCCGCCGGCGAGTTGGCCGATGGCCGCCATCTTGCGCTGTTGAGCGATCCGCTCTTTGGCCGCGGCCTCCGCGGTGTCGTCCGTGACGATGCCTTGCAGGCCGCCGCCCGCGCCGGAGGGGCGCGCCCTGAAGCTGACAAGCCGATGGTCTAGACCGCCTTCGGTTACCGGCAGGGTTATGCTGGCACGGAACTCGGACGTGTTCACCAGACTGTTGGCGAGTTGGTCGCGCGCACTGATCTCTCCGGACTGCTGATCCTGACCGAGGAGATCTGCGAGGTTCCGGCCCGGCGTCAGCCCGATGGCCTGCGCGGTGGGGCCCGAGGCGAAGATGACCGTACCGTTGCGGTCGCTTTCCCAGAAGCTGTCGGAGGCGCTCTCGGCGAATGCGCGCAGGCGAAGGGCCGCGTCCTCTGCGGCCCTTCGCGCCTCGCGCTCGCGGCTCTGCAGGTCGATGGCATTGGCGATGCCGGAGAGCAGCAGAGACAGGCAAGTGGCGAGATAGTTGACGTTGACCGCGATGGGGTTCGCGCCGATGGCTGGCAGGGCATCGTGCAGCATGCGGACGAGGCCGCCAGCGAACATCGGACCCCAGCAGGCGATAAAGACCAGAGTGCGGCGGCGCTCCGAGCGCCATGAAAGGACGACGAGCAACACACACAGCGCGATAGACGCGATTCCGATCGGCGCGGAAAAGCGCCTCAGCGTCGGATTGTCTGTCAATACCGATACCAAAGCCATAACGCTCAATCCCAGCATGGCGATCGCCACGCCCCGCACGGCAGCTGCCACGCGTGGGAAATGGGTGCTGACACGCAAGAAATAGGGGCTGTAGAACAAAATCATCGCGAAAAGGAGAAAGGTGCCGCCGAACGACATGACTCGCGCGGCCACGATGCCCCCGGGCCAGAGGATGCTGCCGACGAAACCCTGATCGCCGAGGACATAAGCGAGATAGGCCAGCACCAGACCGGAAAGCATCGCCGAGGTTGGATCGCGGGCGATGAGGGCAGCGGCGGCCAAATACATGGCCAATGCGGCGAGCATGCCGAAGACGACGCCGAACATCAGGTTCTCGGCGCCGCTCGCACTGACGAAATCCATATCGGCGTGGAGCCAGAGCGAGGCGCGCATGGAAGACGGCGTCTGGATGCGCAGATAGACGGTGCTATCCGCAACCTCCGTCGTCGGGACGATGAGAACTGGATAGCGGGTGGGAAAGCCCGATCCCGCCTGCGAGCGGCCGATGACCCAGCGCAACTCGCGCCAGCCCTCCGCATCTTGGATGAAGAGCGAGACGTTTCGGATGCGTGGCTCTCGGAGAGCTAGTACCCAGTCGCCGCCGGCACGTTCGGCGAGGGTGGGGATGACCACGCGTAGCCACAGAGCCGCCTCAGGGGCTGGACTTGGGCCGTAGTTTGCGGCCCTTCGCCCGTCATGCTGCTGAAATGCGACCGTCGACCCCGGCGCCGTGATGTCAGTGATCGCCAGGCGGCCCGATCGGTCAAGAAGATGGTCCGCGAGCGGGCCGATGAAGCGGACGGTAGTCTCCGCTGCAGCACGGGTCGGTCCCACAAACGCAAGCAAAATCAGGCACATGAAAAGCCGCGCGCCGTAGCACAGGCTCACTCGGTAGGTCAGCAGGCCATGAACCGACCGGCGACGACCGGCAAAGCGGGGGATGGGAATAGTCAAAGGAACGCCGATTGATCCGCAACTCGTCCCATCCGGGCGGCTGGGTTTCCCTATAGGAACATCAAAATGGCGGGTTGCCAACAGGCTTGAGGCTCACTGAGCATTTTCTGTGCCGCCGAGCCGCCGTCACCGCCAGCGACGGTGCAGCCAGAGCCATTGCTCCGGATGTTCGCGCACCCAGCCCTCGACGATGTCAGTCAGCATCTGCATCGTCGCCTTCACGTCGACGCGGCCCTCGCCGTCGCGCGGCAGGACGAGCTCCTCCGTCGCCTCGAGCCGGACGCGGTTGCCGGGCAGGCGAATGACGCGGACGCCATGGACCGGGCAATCGAACTCGCGGGCGAGCCTGGCTGCGGTCGGGTTCGCCTTGGCGGGTCGGCCGAAGAAGGTGACGTCGACGCCGCGCTGGAGATGCTGGTCGATCAGCATGCCCACATGGTTGTTGGCCTCCAGTTCGCGGGCGAGCTGGAGCACGCCGCTGCCGCCGGAGGCGACCAGCTTGCCCATGGTCTTGCCGCGAATCCGGTGGATGGCGCGGGCGACGAAGCGGTTGTTCGGCATACGGTAGAGCGCGGTCGTGTCGAGACCGTGGGCGGCGGCGGCCACCGCCGGCATCTCCCAGTTGGCGAGATGGGCGGCGAAGAAAATGGCCGGCTTGCCGTCATCGCGCAGACGCTCGTAGAGGGCGACGTCGTCGGTGACGATGCGGCCCTGGTTGGGACGGGTGGGGTCATAGTCCCACAGGTCGTCCATGCAGGCATATTCGAAGGCGGTGCGGCCGAGATTCTGCCAGCAGCCGTCGAGGATCGCCTGGATCTCGGCTTCCGGCTTGTCGGGAAAGGCGGCCTTGAGATTGGCATGGCCAATGCGGTTGACCGGCAGCAGGCGGCCAATGCGCGGCAGGATCCAGGCACCGATGTCGCTCGCCCTGTCGGGGCCGAGCGCGCTGATGGCCCGCAGCGCGCCGAGCACCAGCATGCCGACAATCCAGTCGAACGGCAGCATGGCGGCAGGATAGTTGTGGCGGATCCAGCGGACCAAGGCTAGCCGCCGTCAGATCTGGACGAGGATCTTGCCGAAGACCTTGCGGCCCTCGAGCCGATCGAGGGCCTCGGAGAACCGGTCCATCGGCAGTTCCGTGTCGATGACCGGCGTAACGCCCGCCTCGATACGCTTCAGGCCGTCAGCGATGGCGCGGATGGGGGCGCCGAAGGACCCGAAGATCTTGTACTGCTGCTGGAAGAGCTGCATCAGGTTGAAGGTGATGGTGGCGCCCGATGTGGCGCCGCAGGTGGCGAGCCTGCCGCCACGCCTCAGGCAGAACAGCGACTGGTTGAAGGTGTCGGCGCCGGTATGTTCGAAGGCGACGTCGACGCCCTTCTTCTTGGTGATCTTGCGCACCACGCCCTCGAACCGCTCGGTGCGGTAGTTGATAGCGTGGTCGGCGCCGATGGCGAGCGCCTTGGCGGCCTTTTCGTCGTCGCCGACCGTCGTGATCACCGTGCAGTCGAGCGCCTTCGCCACCTTGATCGCGACGGTCCCGATGCCCGACCCGCCGGCCTGGACGAGGACGGTCTCGCCGGGCTGGAGGCGGCAATTGTCGAAGAGCATGTGCTCGACGGTGGAGAAGGTGATCGCTGCGGTGGCGGCATCGCGCAGCGAGACGGAGGCGGGCACCGGAACGACATGGCGGGCTTCCATCGTGACGAATTCGCGCGCGAAGCCGTCGATGTGGAAGCCCATGATGCCCTGCACGTCGGTGCAAAGGTTATCCTGGCCGGCCCGACAGAACTGGCAGGTCCCGCAGGTCTTGGCGCCGAACATGACGACCTTGTCGCCGGTCTTGAAGGCGGTGACGCCCTCGCCGACGCTCTCGATCGTGCCGGACGCCTCGGCGCCCACCACCAGCGGCATCTGGCGCTTGGCGAAGGCCATGCCGCGGAAACCCCAGACGTCGATGTGGTTGAGGGCGACGGCGGCCACCTTGATGCGGACTTCGCCGGGAGCCGGGGCGGGGGCGTCTGCGATCTCCTCGATGCGGAGGTCACGGTCACCGTGAAGGCGCAGGGCGCGCATGGGGAAGATCCTCTTCAGGGCGGAATAGCCCGCTGGGTGGCGGATCGGGACGCCTCGCCAGCAAAGAATGCAAGGCGCCGCTGCCTAAAGGCCCGGGGCGGGCTCGTCAACCAAAGGGCGACTGACTGCGCGCCCGGCCGCGTCGCCGCGCCCCAGCGCGCCGGCTCGACCGGAGCCACGAGACGAAGGGTTGATGCGGCCTGCCGCCTCATCTATAGCAGCAGCTTACTGTTCGGGGCGCCCTGTACGGGTGATTGCCTTGTTTCGTGCCGCTTTGATCACCATCTGACGGCCGCCACGGAGATTGCGCCACCATGTCGTCCACCTTCGAAACCGTCTCGAAGATCATCTCGGAAACCTGTGACATCCCGCTTGAGAAGATCACGCCCGAGAGCCACGCGATCGACGATCTCGGTATCGATTCGCTCGACTTCCTCGACATCGCCTTCGCCATCGACAAGGCGTTCGGCATCAAGCTGCCGCTTGAGAAGTGGACGCAGGAGGTGAACGAGGGCAAGGCGAAGACGGAAGACTATTTCGTCCTCGGCGCCTTGTGCGGGAAGATCGACGAACTGGTCGCCGCCAAGGGCGCCTGATCCCGGCGGTCCACCCGGCCGCGACAGCTTCTTCTGCATGACCGGCCGGACCCTCCGGCCGGTTTCGTCATCCAAACCCTGTCGAAAGCCTCCCGGCACGGGAGATCAATCCTCCCATGCGGCTCGAATATTTCCAGATGATCACGCGCGTCGTGTCCTTCGACGCGCAGGCAAAGACCCTGACGGCGGCGGCGGATGTTCCTGCCGAGAGCCCCGTCTTCGAAGGCCATTTTCCCGGCTATCCGCTGCTGCCGGGCGTGCTGATGATCGAGGCCATGGCGCAGACCTCGGGATGGCTGATCCTCGGTCTCAACCGCCTTACCGCCATGCCCTTTCTGGTCGGTACCAACAGCACCAAGATGCGTGACTTCGTGCAGCCTTCGACACCGCTCGTCGTCCATGCGGAAATGGTCGGCGACGGATCGGGCTATGCCGTCACCAAAGCCTTCATCACCCGCGAGGGCAAGAAGGTCGCCGAGGCGGAGATCAAGTTCGCGGTGAAAACCTTCCCTGATCCGAAATTCGCCTTGATGATCCGCGAGTGGGGGGAACGTCTCCAGTTCCCGTTCGAGAAGCTGGAAACGGCCTGAAGGGAGTGCATGATGGCGATTGCCCCGGAACGTGAGGCCTGGATCACCGGAATCGGCCTCGTCTCCGCGCTCGGCGAAGGGCTGGACGCCCACTGGGATGCCCTGAACGGCGACCGCGAGGCCTGGCTGAAACTCGATTCGACCACCCATGCGCCGTATCAAGTCCATCCCGCCGTCGCACTGGATCTCGCCAAGCAGATTCCCGACCGTGGCGACCGCCGGCAGATGGAAGGCTGGCAGCGCCTCGGCACCTATGCCGCGGGGCTGGCGCTCGAGAATGCCGGGGTCAAGGGCCAGGACGATCTGCTCAAGAGCATGCACATGATCGTCGCCGCTGGCGGCGGCGAGCGCGACTATGCCGTCGACGGGCAAATCCTGTCGGGGCTCGAGGCCTCCAACGAGCCCGCCAAGTTCCTCAACGAGCGGCTGATGAACGACCTCAGGCCCACCCTGTTCCTCGCCCAGCTTTCCAACCTGCTCGCCGGCAACATCTCCATCGTTCATGGCGTGGTCGGTTCTTCGCGCACCTTCATGGGCGAGGAGATGGCAGGCGTCGACGCGGTGCGCGTCGCGCTTGGCCGCTGTCACGCGAGCCAGGGCGACATCTTCCTCGTCGGCGGTGCCTATTCAGCCGAGCGCCCGGACACGATCCTGCATTTCGAACTCGGCCACATGAACTGGACCAGGCCCTGGGTGCCGGTCTGGGAGCGGCCCAAGGACGGCGGCGGTACCATTCTCGGCTCGGTCGGCGCCTTCCTCGTGATCGAGGCGCGGGAACATGCGGAGAAGCGCGGCGCGACGCCCATCGCCAAACTGTCGAAGGTCTCCTCCGACCGTGCCCGCCGCAGGGACGGCGATGCCGAGCACTCCATGGCGGTGCAATGGAACGAGATTTCGCCGGGACTCATCCCCGGCGCGACGATCGTGGTCTCCGGTGCCACCGGCGTCAGCGAGGCGGTGGCGATCGAGAGGGACATTCTCGACCAGCGCCGGGTGCCGACGCGGGCGACCGGCTCGGTCATCGGCCACAGCGTCGAGGCGACCTTCCCGGCCAACGTCGCGCTCGCCGCCATGATGGTGGCGCGCGGCGAAGCCGTGCCGCCCATCGGCGGCTCGAAGGACGAGGCGCGCATGACCCGCAAGGTGAAGCAGGCGGTCGTCACCTCGGTCGGGCACTGGCGCGGCGAGGGCATGGCCCTCGTCGAGGCGATCTGAGGAGGCCACCATGGCTCACATGAAGGACAAGCATGGCCGCCCTGTCGTCGTCGTTACCGGAATGGGCGTCGTCACCTCGCTCGGCCAGGGCAAGGACGAGAACTGGGCAAAGCTGACGGCTGGCCAGTCCGGCATCCACACGATCACCCGTTTCCCGATCGAGGGTCTGCGCACCACCATCGCCGGCACGGTCGATTTCGTGCCCTTCGACAATGCTCCCGACCTCACCACCAAGATGGCGGCGCTGGCCGGCGCGGAGGCTGTGGGCGAAGCCAAGATCGGCGCCGAGGGCAAGTTCCCCGGGCCGCTCTTCCTCGGCATGCCGCCGGTGGAACTGGAATGGCCGCAGCGGCAGGACCTCGCCCGCGCCTCCGGCAAGAGCGCCGACATCACCTATACCGACATTCTCAAGGGCGCTGCGGCGAAGGATTTCTCCGCCATGCAGACGCGCTTCCTGTTCGGTTCAGTGGGCGATGCGCTCGCCGACCGCTTCGGCACCAAGGGCGCGCCCATCTCCATCTCCACCGCCTGCGCCACCGGGGCGACCGCCATCCAGCTCGCCGTCGAGGCGATCCGACGCGGCGAGACCGAGGCGGCCCTGGTCATCGGCGCCGACGGTTCCGCCAACCAGGAATCGCTGGTGCGCTTCTCGCTGCTGTCGGCGCTGTCGACCCGCAACGGCGATCCGACCGCCGCGGCGAGGCCCTTCTCCAAGGACCGTGACGGTTTCGTCATGGCAGAGGGGGCAGGGGCCCTGGTGCTGGAATCCTTCGAACACGCCACGGCGCGTGGCGCGTCCATTCTCGGCGTCGTCGAGGGCTGCGGCGAGATGGCCGACAGCTTTCATCGCACCCGGTCCAGCCCGGACGGCGCGCCGATCATCGGCTGTATCAGGAATGCCCTTGACGATGCCGGCGTGACACCGGCCGACGTCCAGTATGTCAATGCCCACGGCACTTCGACGCCCGAGAACGACAAGATGGAATATGTCGGGCTCGCTGCCGTCTTCGGCGATCACCTCCCAGCCATCGCCGTGTCGTCCAACAAGTCGATGATCGGCCATACGCTGTCGGCAGCCGGCGCCATCGAGGCGGTGTTCACGCTGATGACCATCCGCAGCGGCATCATTCCGCCAACGATCAACCATACAGAGGCGGACCCCGCGATCAAAATGGATCTCGTGCCCAATGTCGCCCGCAAGGCGACCGTCACCCGTGCCATCTCCAATTCCTTCGGTTTCGGCGGTCAGAACGTCTGTCTGGTCCTCGCCGCGGAGCCAGCGTGATGGGGCGCGTCCTCGTCACCGGTGGCGCCAAGGGCATGGGCGCTGCCATCGTCCGCGCGGTGGTCGCGAGCGGCCATGACGTGACCTTCACGGTCCGGTCGTCGGGCGAGGCAGCCGAGGCTCTGATGGCCGAGCTCAAGGCCTCTCACCCCGACCGCGATGTCGCCGTCGCATCGCTCGACCTCGCCGACAAGACGGCGGTCGACGCCTTCTGCGCCGAACTCGAGAAGGGGGAAACACTCTACGGCCTCGTTCACAATGCCGGGCAGCCCTACGACCAACTCGCCGCGGTCATGGACCAGGCCAAGGCCGAGGCGGTCATGCAGATCAATTTCTTCGCCTTCACGCGCCTCGTGAGTGCCGTGGTTCGCCCGATGATGCGGGCCCGGAACGGCCGGATCGTCGCGATTGGGTCGGTGACGGCGGAGCGCTCGAACCAGGGCAATGCCGCCTATGGGGCCTCCAAGGCGGCGCTCGCCGCCTATTGCCGGACGCTGGCGATCGAGAGCGCCAAGCGCGGGGTATCGGTCAATGTCGTCGCCCCGGGGTTCGTCGATACAGACATGATTGCGAAATACGCCGACTATCGCGAGGCTATGGAGAAGCAGATCCCGGCCGGACGCTTTGCTCGGCCCGAGGAAATCGGCGGTCTCGTCGCCTATCTGTTGTCACCGCTTGCAAGTTACCTGACAGGCGCTACCCTTTCCATCGATGGTGGACTGACAGCTTCGATGGGGCTGCAGCGATAGGGCAGTTGCAGTTGTCATGAGTTTCATGAATGGACCGCCAAAAACCTCCTCGCGACCGGGCTTCTTCTTAGCCGCATGGAGCTGGGTCCGTGCAACCATCGACGATCCCAACCGCATCGCCTATCTCTACGTGCCGGTGCTCGCCTTGCTCCCGCTGACTCTCGGCAGCGTTGCGACCTTCTTCTATTTCGGCGCTTGCATCTATATCGGCTTGATCTTTCTAGGCCGGCGCATCTCCTGGGTCTGGCCGCCGACGGTGTCCGTCGGTTGCTTCGTCACCCTCGGCTACTTCTTGGTGACGATGATCTCGCCGCTCGCCTTCGCCAACAAGGCCGCGGGCTGGCTCGACGTGGGCACGGCAATGCATTTCCTGGCGCTGACGTTCCTGGTCTGCACCCTGGTGCAGACGCCGAAAGTCGATGTCTTCGATCTCTTCCTGAACGGGGTCCGTGCCGCGGCCATCGTCTCCTTCGTCCAGGCGGTGGTGCAGGTCTTCGTTTTCGGGCAACCGCGGGCCACCGCCGGAATGATCAACGCTATTCCCTTCGGGGGGACAGCCATGCTCGCGGCCGGACTGTCGATGGTCGGGTTCGCCCGGCTTTCCTCGGGGATGAGAATTGTCGCCGTCATCGCGCTCGCATGTGGCATTGGCGGCAGTTTCCTGTCGCAGTCGCGCGGCGCGCTGCTGGCCTTGCCACTGGTCGCCGTCGTGGTCGGCATGCATGTCTGGCCGATGATCCGGTTGCGGATCGGGCCGGCCGTGCTGGTGGCCTCGACGCTTGCTGCCGCGCTCGCGGTCTTCGCCATTGGCATCAAGGTGCCCGAGCGGTTCGCCGAGGTGCTCCATGCTCTGCAGAGCGAGACCTTGGGTCTCGAACTCGATCCCTCGACGGCCCATCGGGTCATGCTCTGGAGCCATGGGTTCGACGCCTTCCTCGATCGCCCCGTCTTGGGCTACGGCAGCCAGAACGCTGTGGCGGAGGTGCGAACCCGGGCCGCGCAGGAGGGCATCGCCATTCCGGCTTATCGTCATCTCCACAACGAGTACCTCTCAGTGGCGGTCGGTCGCGGTCTCGTCGGCCTCTGCGCCCTGGTGTTGCTGCTCGTTTCGCCGCTGATCGTCGTGGCACGGGCACCACGGGATGGTCGTCAACGTGATCGCTGGGCTTTCGCGGTGCTTCTGTCGGGGAGCTATGCGATCTTCGGCCTGACCAACCTCCTGTTCAGCCACGATCAGACGAACACGGTTTTCGCGACCGGCTACCTCGTCCTCGTCGTCGCAGCGCATCAGGCGCGGGTGGGGATCACGGTGTTCCACCGCCCGTTCCTCGGTGTCCCCGCCAGGCCCTGAAAGCCGCGGCGTTGACCATTCCGACAGATGGCTGTGGCGTATCGGACGGCCAGCGGCTAGGTAATGGCTCAACATGCTGAGCGAAGAGTGAAGGATATGCGTTCGATGTCGAAGCAGACGCGGATCGTTCCGGTCATCCTCTCCGGCGGTGCGGGAACGCGCCTCTGGCCCGCCTCCCGCGAAGCCTATCCGAAGCAGTTCCTACCTCTTCTAGGCGATCGTTCGACCTTCGAGGAGACCCTGGCCCGCGTCGGCGACCGCGCCATCTTCACCGATCCGGTGATCGTCACCGGCGAGGATTTCCGCTTCCTCGTCGCCGACCAGCTGGCGCGCGCGGGCACGCCCGGTCGCATCGTGCTGGAGCCGATGCGGCGGGATTCCGGTCCCGCCATCGCGGTGGCCGCCGAACTCGTCGCCGCGGCCGATCCCGATGCTGTCATGCTGGTCCTGGCGGCAGACCACCTCGTCACAGATGCTGCTGCCTTCGCCGCAACGGCCGAAGCGGGCCTGGCGGTTGCCGAGGCCGGAGCCCTGGTCACCTTCGGCATCCGCCCGACCCACCCGGCCACGGGCTACGGCTATATCCGCCCTGGCGACGTCATGGACGGCCGGGTGCGGATGGTCGCCGCCTTCGTGGAAAAGCCCGACGCGGATAAGGCGAAGACCTTCGTGGCCGAGAATTATCTCTGGAATTCGGGCAATTTCCTGTTCCGCGCCGACGTCTTTCTCGCCGAACTCGCGCGGTTCGAGCCGGAGATCGCCGCCGCGGCCAAGGCCGTTGCAGGGTCCATGAGCGTCGATCAGGCCGGCAACGTCACTTTCGAGCGTATCGATCGTGAGGCCTTCGCCGCCTCTCCCGCGAAGTCCGTCGACTATGCCGTGATGGAGCGCACCGACCGCGCCGCCGTCGTCGAGGCGGACTATGCCTGGTCGGATCTAGGCTCGTGGGACGCGCTGTGGGATGCGTCGACGAAGGACGGCGACGGCAACGCCGTCCGCGGCGCCGTCTCGCTGGTGGGGACGCGCAATTCCTATGTCTCGAGCGACGACGTCCATACGGCGGTGATCGGCCTCGACGACGTGGTCGTGGTTGCTACCAAGGATGCGGTTCTGGTGGCAGGCCGTCAGGTTGCAGGTGAGCTCAAGACTCTCGTGGCTGACCTGCGCGGGGGGGATGTCCAGCGCCGCCGACTTGCCGAAGAGCATCGCAAGGTGCTCCGCCCCTGGGGCTCCTATGAGAGCGTCGACCGGGGCGAGCGTTTCCAGGTGAAGCGTATCGTGGTGAAGCCCGGCGCCCGGCTGTCGCTGCAGAAGCATTTCCACCGCGCCGAGCACTGGATCGTCGTCAAGGGCACCGCGACGGTCGAGGTCGACGCGGTCTCGAAGATCGTGCGCGAGAACGAGAACGTCTATATCCCACTCGGTGCCTGGCACCGCCTTTCGAATGACGGGAAGATTCCCCTCGAGCTCATCGAGGTCCAGTCGGGCAGCTATCTCGGCGAAGACGACATCGTCCGAAGCGAGGACGACTACAAGCGTATTTGAGCACCGGCCGCCCGCATGAGCCGGCCGAGACCCGCACCGGACGGCTCGACCGGCCTCCAGCCGCGCGCGCGCAGCGCGCCGTCATCCACCACGAGGTCGCCTAGGACTTGATCGGCCATGCCGGGGGCAAGGCGTGCAATCATGCGCTGGGCGAGGGCGAAGGGCAGGGCG
Organism: Phreatobacter sp.; assembly: GCA_019749835.1. Taxonomy (GTDB): domain Bacteria; phylum Pseudomonadota; class Alphaproteobacteria; order Rhizobiales; family Phreatobacteraceae; genus Phreatobacter. The sequence continues at coordinate 49,910 of JAIEPJ010000047.1, forward strand.
ACGATGCCCGGAGCACGGCCGATGGCCTGCCGCATGGATGCGGCCATCTCCGGCAAGGTCAGAGGCTCACCGTCGCCGAGGTGGAACACGCTCCCCTGCGTCTCCGGATGATCCAGGATGAAGGCGACGGCGCTGGCGAGATTGGCGTCGGACACGATCGACCGCCGACCTGCCAGCCCACCGAACGGCAGCGGCATGGGCAGGCTGGCGAAGCGGGCGAGGCGCGCCATATTGCCCTTGGCTCCTGCGCCATGGATGATTGGGGGCCGCAGCACCGTCGCCGCCGGTTGGGCTGCCTGGACAGCCTGTTCCGCCGCGCGCTTCGATCGGCCGTAGGCGTCGGTTGGGCTGGCTTCCGCCGTCTCCGCCAGGGTCTCCGCGGCGGATGGCCCGCTTACCGCCCTGATCGATGAGATTAGCACGAAGCGCCCGATTCCCTGCCGGCATGCGGCGCGGGCTAGGCGCGCCGCGGCGTCGGCGTTGACGGCCTGCATGGCTGCCTCGTCGATCCCCGCGGGCTGGTGAGCAAGTCCGGCGGCATGGATGACGGCATCGATGCCATCGAGGATCTGCGCGAAGGCCTCGTCGAGGGCCGGGCCGGATGCGAGGTCGGGCAGTACGGCGGGCGTGATGTGGTCCGCCAAGCCGGTGGCAAGGGGGCCACGCGCCGCCGCAAGGACGGTATGACCCCGGGCGGCTAGGTCGGCGGTGAGCGCCGTGCCGACAAAGCCGTTTGCGCCGGTGACAAGGACCCTCATGGGCTGCGCCTCGGTCGCCTGAGCCAGGTGATGACGGGCAAGAGCACCACGACAATCCCGTTGGCGAGCGCTGCTGCCACCCCGGCACTTTCCGAGCGGACGGAGACGAGGGCGAGAGCGCCGCAGACGACCGAGACCAGAGCGACGGTAAAAGCGACCTGCGGCGCTCTTAGGCCATTGTCGACGGCGCGCTGGTAGGCGTGGTCACGATGGGGCTCAGTGAGCCTGCGGCCTGCCAGGAAACGCCGTAAGAGGGTCAGGCCGCCATCGACGAGCGGGTAGAGCAGCACGAGGAGCGCTGC
>JAIEPJ010000158.1 GCA_019749835.1 Phreatobacter sp.
CGGCGGCGCGCTGGTCACCGAGACGGTCTTCACCTGGCCGGGCCTGGGGCGGCTCTTCCTCGATTCCATCGGCTATCGCGATTACCCGGTCGTGATGGGGATCCTGATGTTCTCCGCCACCATGGTGCTGCTCGGCTCGCTCATCGCCGACATCCTCTATGCCGTGGTCGATCCGCGCATCCGGGTGGGCTGAGCCATGACCGCCATTCCCGTCACTGACGTCGTCCATCTGACACCGGCCCAGGCCGCCTGGCAGCGTTTTCGCCGCCACCGGCTCGCCATGGCCGGCGGCATCATCATCGCGCTGCTGATCTTCGGATCCTTCATCGGGCCGTTCCTGCTGCCCTTCGACGACAAGTTCATCAACATCATGCAGCGCTTTTCACCGCCGCTGACGGGCGCGCATGTGCTGGGCACAGACGAACTCGGCCGCGACGTGCTGGCGCGGCTGATGATGGGCGGCCGCGTCTCGCTGACCATCGGCATCGTCGCCATGGTGATCGCCATGGCCGTCGGCATCGTCATCGGCACATTTGCAGGTTTCTATGGGGGCATCTTCGGTGCCGCCCTGATGCGCTTCGTCGATGCGGTCCTGTGTTTTCCGGCGATCTTCCTGCTGCTGGCCCTGGCGGCCCTGATCGAACCGGGGCTCATCGCCACAACCATCCTGATCTCGGTCACCGCCTGGATGAGTGTCGCCCGCATCGTCGAGGCCCAGGTCCGCGCCCTGCGCGAACGCGACTTCACCGCGGCGGCCATCGCCTTCGGCTCGTCGAACATGCGCATCATGTTCAAGGAACTGGTGCCCAACGCCATGGCGGCCATCGTGGTGGCGGCAACCCTCAACGTGGCCAAGGCGATCCTGCTGGAATCCTATGTCAGCTATCTCGGCTATGGCATCCAGCCGCCGGCCGCCAGTTGGGGCAACATGCTCAACAATGCCCAGATCTACATGACCAGTGCCCCCTGGCTCGCCATCGCCCCGGGCATCGCCATCACGCTCGCCGTGACCAGCTTCAACTTCCTCGGCGATGGCTTGCGCGACGCGCTCGATCCGCGCCTCGACATCCACTGACCGACCGATTGCCAGGAGCCTCGTGCCATGTCACCGCCGCTTGACCGTATCCAGGGTGACGAGCGCCTGCCCGAGAGCGCTGACGTTGTCGTCATCGGCGGCGGGGTCATCGGCGTATCGGCCGCCTACCACCTGGCGAAGAAGGGGCATTCCGTCGCCCTCGTCGAGAAGGGCCATGTCGGCTGCGAGCAGTCGAGCCGCAACTGGGGCTGGTGCCGCCAGCAGGGCCGCGCCCGCGCCGAGATCCCGCTGGCGCGCGAGGCCCTGCGCCTGTGGGAGGAGATGCAGGCCGATGCCGGACAGGATGCCGGGTTCCGCCGCACCGGCGTGCTCTTCCTGACCAAGAACCCGGCCGAGCTCGCCGCCTGGGAGAAATGGGCCGAGATCGCCCGCGACATGCAGGTCCATTCCACGGTGCTGACCCCTGCCGAGGTGCAGGAGCGCCTGCCGGGCAACGCCGACACCTGGGTCGGTGGCCTGCATACGCCCAGCGACGGTCGCGCCGAGCCCTCCATGGCCGTGCCGGCTCTCGCCACCGCCGCCCGCAAGCACGGTGTCAGCATCCACCAGGGCTGCGCCGCCCGCGGTCTCGAACTGGCCGGCGGCCGGGTCGGTGGCGTCGTCACCGAGAAGGGCACCATCCGCGCCTCCTCGGTGCTGCTCGCCGGCGGCGCCTGGTCCTCGCTCTTCTGCCGCCGCCACGGCATCGACCTCCCCGTCGGCCTCGTCAACGCCACGGCCTGCCGCACCACGCCTGGCCCCGACATCACCATGGGTGCCCTCGGCACGGATTTCTTCTGCATCCGCAAGCGGCTGGACGGCGGCTTTACCCTCGCCTTGCGCGGCCGCGGCACGGTGGATTTCACCCCTGACCTGATCCGCTATGCCCGCACCTTCCTGCCGACCTACCGGCAACGCCGCAAGGGCCTGAAGATCGCCTTCGGCAAGCCCTTCCTCGACCAGCTCCTGCGCGGCACCAATTGGCCGCTGGACCGCCCCTCGCCCTTCGAGGCCGAGCGCGTCCGTGATCCCGCACCCGACATGACCTTGGTGGACGAGGCGCTTGCAGCCCTGATCACCTCCAACCCGGACCTCAGGGGCATCGCCGTCGCCGAGGCCTGGGGCGGCACGATCGACACGACGCCGGACACGATCCCCGTCATCTCCGCCGTCGACACCCTTCCCGGCTTTTTCCTGGCGACGGGCTTCTCCGGCCACGGCTTCGGCATCGGCCCGGGTGCCGGCAAACTCGCAGCCGACATCGTGACCGGGGACGCCCCGCTGATCGATCCGGCCGCCTATACCTATGAGCGCCTGATCGACGGCCGCCCGCTCGCTCCGGTCGGCCTGTTCTGAGCCTGACCTGACCTGAGGCCGACATGACCTTCCTCTACAAGGCCAATCCGGTACGCGGTGCCGAATGGGGGCGCCATTTCGCAGCCATCGCCCCTGATACCCCGTTCCACCTGTGGCCCGACGTTCCCGACCCGGCGGCCGTGCGCTACCTCGCGACCTGGGTGCCGCCGGACGATATCGCGGGGACCTTTCCAAACCTCGAACTCGTCTTTTCTGTCGGCGCCGGCGTTGACCAGTTCGACTTCACAAAAGTTCCCGACCATGTGCCGCTGGTGCGCATGCTCGAGCCCAATATCGCCGAGAGCATGGTCGAATATGTCTCGCTCGCGGTGCTGGCGCTGCACCGCGACCTGCCGCGTTTCCTGAGCCAGCAGCGCCGCGAGATCTGGCAGGAAATCCAGATTACGACCGCCGCCCGCCGGCGCGTGGGCGTGATGGGCCTCGGACAGCTCGGACAGGCGGTGCTCAGCCGGCTCCGGGCCTTCGGCTTTCCGCTCGCCGGCTGGAACCGCTCGGCGCGCGCCATCGACGGGGTCGACTGCTATGCCGGCGCCGACAGCCTGCCTGCCTTCCTCGCCCGCACCGACATCCTCGTCTGCCTGCTGCCGCTGACCGACGAGACCCGCGGCATTCTCGACGCGCGCCTGTTCTCGGCCCTCCCCGCGGGCGCCATGCTCGTCAATGCCGGCCGCGGCGGCCATCTGGTGCAGGACGATCTCCTCGCCGCCCTCGACCGCGGGCACATCGCCGCCGCAATGCTCGACGTCGCCGATCCCGAGCCATTGCCGGCGGGGCATCCCTTCTGGCGGCACGAGAAGGTCATCCTCACCCCGCACATCGCCAGCATGACCCATCCGGAGACCGCAGTGCGCTTCGTGCTCGACACCATCGCCCGCCACCGCCGCGGCGCACCGCTGCCCGGCCTCGTCGACCGCAGCCGCGGCTACTGAACGCCGCCCCCCGCTCGCGCCGGTCCCGGGTGCTTGCCGCATCCCAGCCACCACTTGCGAAGGCTTGAGACCCGCAGGCCAGGGGACGGCGGTCCGAGGAACCCCGAACTGGCTACCCCGCCACTAGCTCAGCGTCGCATTCTCCAGATCGACCACCAGCCGCTTCTCGGCCTTCGCCGCACGTTCTGCCAGATGCTGGCTCTTGTGCATGCTGACGAACTCTCCCGGCGCGGAACGGCGCTGGATGGTGATCCAGCGGAATCCCTTCTGCAGCAGCATGTCGCGGTAGGCCTGGTTGAGGGGGTCCATAGGAAACTCTGTTGCCTGTATGCCCATCATTTAGCTCCTCAATACTGTCCATGATGAAGGCATTTGCCCATTATCGAACCAACATGACGATCTTTTGACGATTGGACGTCGCGTTGATGGACATCCGGGAAGCAACGTGAGCGACGCACCCAGCCGCTGCTCCGACTTCCCCTGCGACAGGAGGGCATGAGCGCCCGCTCGGAATAGCCGGCACTCAGACACCATCGGCCGGAGGAAGGCTCGCGCCGCCGGCGGAGCCGCCACGCCAAATGATCGCTTGTTTCATCTTGTCATATGAGGAAGGCTTCTCCCGACAGCGACGTGGGACAGCCGGCGAATGGATGCATTGCTGACCGAGGAACAGCGCGGCATCGTCGACAGCGTCGATCGCTTTGCCGCGCGCCATCTCCCCCCCGACGAGGTGCGCCGCCGGGACGCCGCCCATGTACCGCCCTACGACCTTCTGCCGCTGATGGGCCAAGCCGGCTTCTTCGGGCTGGCCGTGCCCGCGGATCATGGCGGCCTCGGACTCGGCTGGACCGAAGTGGCGCTGGTGCAGCAGCGACTCGGGCGTCATGGCTACATGGCAGCCTCGATCTTCAACCGGGTCGTCGGCTTCGGCGTCATGTCGGTCCTCACCTATGGCTCGCCGGTGCAGAAGCGCGCGCTGCTGCCTGGCCTCCTCGCCGGCGAGTTCTTTATGGCGCTGGCCCTGACCGAGCCCGGCGCGGGGAGCGATGCCGGCGCGATCAGGACGCGGGCCCGCCAGAACGACTCGGGATATGTGATCTCGGGCAGCAAGGTCTGGATCAGCGATGCCGCGGGCGCCCGCTTCCTGCTGACCGCCGCGCGCACTGGGCCCGATGGTGGCGGCGCCGCAGGCATCACCCTGTTCCTCGTGCCGAGCGACGCGCCGGGCGTTTCACTGACACCGCTGGCCAAAGTCGGCAACAATTGCATGCCGAGCTTCGAAATCGGCCTGAACGAGGTGCAGGTCGGCGCAGACGCGGTCATCGGCACCCCCGACGACGGCTTCCGCCATCTCATGTCGACGCTGCACTTTTCCCGCGCCAGCATGGCGGCGACCGTCACAGGCGCTGCGCAGGCGGCTCTCGACGGGGTCATGGACCATGCCCGGGAACGGGAGCAGTTCGGCCGCCCGATCGCCTCCTTCCAGGTGATCGCGCACCGCCTCGCCGACCTGCAGATGCGGATCGACCTGTCGCGGCTGATGGTCGGGCACCTCGCGACCCTCATCACGCGCGGCCTGCCCTGCCGGCGCGAGGCGGCCCAGGCCAAGATCATCGCGACGGAGACCCTGCGCGACGTCGCCGACCAGGGCATGCAGATCATGGCGAGCGCCGGCTATGCGGCAGGCAGCGACATCCAGCGGTTCTGGCGCGACTCCAGGCTCTACACCTTCGGTGAGGGCACCAACGAGATCCTGCGCGACGGGATCGCCCGCGAACTCGGGTTCATGGGAAAGGGACGAACATGAGTGGCATCAAGGCCATCGACACCGTGGTCAATATCTGGACCCCGGAGGCCCTCGCCGGCCGGCCCGACCGCACCGGCTTCTACACCGAGAAGATGCGGGTGAAGGCGGAGACCTTCGCCGGCGTCACCCACAAGGAGATGCTGGAGCGCATGGACCGCGCCGGCATCGAGAAGAGCTTCCTCATCGCCGCCAAGGTCGGCCAGATCGGCCACCCCGCCTGCTATCACGTGCCCTACAAGCTGGTCGCCGATGCGGTGCAGGCCCATCCCGATCGTTTTCTCGGCCTCGCCGGTCTCGACCCGACCGAGGGCATGACCGGCGTCCGGGAGCTCGAACACGCCGTGCGCGAATATGGCTTCATCGGCGCGCATTTCTACCCGCACTGGTTCGAGCTCGCCCCCGACCATGCCAAATGGTACCCGTTCTACGCCAAATGCGTGGAACTCGACGTGCCGATCCAGCTCCAGGTCGGCCAGTCGATGGTCTACGACCCGCGCTATCCGCGCCGCAGCGTCGGGCGGCCAATCTGCCTCGATGCGGTCGCTTGCGACTTTCCCGAACTGAAGATCGTCGGCATCCATGTGGGCATTCCCTGGACCGACGAGATGATCGCCATGGCCTGGAAACACACCAACGTCTATATCGGCTCCGACGCCCACAGCCCGAAATACTGGCCGCCGTCCTTCGTCCATTTCATCAGGAGCTTCGGCAAGACAAAGGTGCTGTTCGGCACCGACTTCCCCGTCCTCGACTTCGAGCGCACCATGGCCGAGATCGACGCTCTCGGCTTCTCCGCAGAGGTCCGCGCCCTGTTCCTGCGCGACAATGCCATCAGGCTCTACAAGCTCGACCAGCGATGATGAACCTCGCGGACGCCCTCGACATCCATGCCCGGGCGCGGCCCGACCATCCGGCGCTGGTCGAGAACGGCACGATCATTGGCTACGGCGAGCTCACGGCGCGGGTTCGCCGCCTCGCGGCCTGGATCACGGCACGGGTGCCTGACGAGACGGCTGTCGTCGGCCTCTGCCTCGCCGACACGGCCGGGCACGTGATCGCGCTCTACGCGCTCGCGCGCGCGGGACGCATCATCCTGCCCATGGACTTGCGCTGGAGCGAGGCCGAGCGCGCCAATGTCGCCGGTCATTTCGGCGCCAGCCTGGTGCTGACCGAGCCTGGCCAACCCGCCGTCGACGGGATCGCGACCATTGCCTGGGACGCGGCGCTGGACGAGGCCATCGCCGCCGCCGATCCCGACATCGCCTTCCCGCAGGACGGCGAAACCCCCTTCGTGCTCTCGCTCTCCTCAGGCACGACCGGCAGGCCGAAAGGCCCGCTGATCGCCCATCGTCACTTCTTCCGCCGCTTCATGACCCATTGGATCAATCTCGGCCTGAACGGGCGGGACCGGTTCGTCATGGCGACGCCGCTCTATTTCGGCGGCGGGCGCACCTTCGCCATGTCCGTCCTCTTCTCCGGCGGCACGGTGATCATGAAACCGCCGCCCTGCAGCCCGGAAGACCTCATCGCGACGGTTGCGGCGGCGGATGCCACCAGCCTATTCCTCGTCCCGACGCAGTTCCGCCGGCTGCTGGAACTGCCGGACGCGACCCTTGCCCCGCTCAAGCGGCTGAACCTGCTGTTCTCCTCAGGCGCCCCGCTCTCGGCAGACGAACGCCGCGCGATCCGGGCCCGCATCTGCGACCGCTTCTTCGAGTACTACGCCTCGACCGAGGGCGGTGGCATCACCCTTCTCGGCCCCGCGGACATCGACGGCCATGGCGACAGCGTCGGCCGGCCGGTCTTCGCCGTCGAGGTCGAAGTGGTTGACGACGATGACACCCCCCTGCCCACCGGCATGGTCGGCCGCCTTCGCTATCGCGGCCCAGGTGTGGCGACCGCCTACCACCGCGACCCCGAGGCCTCCGTAGAGGCCTTCCGGCACGGCTGGTTCTATCCCGGCGATCTCGCAGAGATCGACGCGGCCGGCTTCGTCAGCCTCAAGGGGCGCGCCAAGGACATGATCATCCGCGGCGGCATCAACATCTATCCCGCCGATGTCGAAGCCACGCTCACCGCCCACCCGGCCGTCGCCGAGGCCGCCGTGGTCGGGTGGCCATCACGGGAATTCGGCGAGGAGATCGCCGCCTTCGTGCGGCTGTCCGGCCCCGCCGACGAAGCGAGCCTCATCGCCTTCGCCGCGGCGCGCCTGGCGCGGGCGAAATGGCCGCGGGCAGTGTTTATCGTCGACGATCTGCCGAAGAACAGCGCCGGCAAGGTGCTCAAGCGCGACCTCGCGGCCCGGCTGACGCCGCTCTGACCTCAAGCGACGATGGGAAATTCCGCCGTCCCCTCGGCCATGGCCGCAGCCATCGCATCAAGGCCGACCACGCGGCCGAAGCCGAAGGCGATGGCCGACAGCGACGCCTCGTGGCGCGCCTGGTCAAAATCGGCGACGGCCTCGCGCACGACGAAGGTGCGCATGTCCCGCTGCGCCGCGTCTCGGGCCGTCGTCTCGACACACATGGAGGTCGTCACGCCGCCAAGCACCAGGCTGCGGATGCCATTGGCGGCGAGGATCACATCGAGATCCGTGCCGAAAAAGGCGGAATAGCGCGGCTTGTCGACGATGATGTCGGAAGGGTGGACCTCGGCGCCGCTATAGAGCTCGACATCGGCCGTGCCGCGCTTCAGCGCGCCCAGTTGCCCGAGGCGCGGACGGATCTCGGTCACCAGCAGCCCCGCATCGGCATAGTCGGCGCGCAGGACGTGACGCGTCCAGATCACCCTCATCCCGGCGGCACGCGCGGCGCGGGCAAGCGCCACGCAACGGTCGGCAGCATGGCGGCTCGCCGAGACGTCGCGCCCCTGGATGGCGACGAAGCCCTCCGCGTCAACGAAGCCGCGCTGCAGGTCGATGAGGACGAGTGCGGCTTCGCTCCGGTCGAAGCGCATCAAGCCAGAGCCTTCTCGACGAATTCGTTGGTATAGAGCCCGTCGGCCTTGCCTGCCGGTGTGAAACCGGCAGCAGCCATCAGATCATAGCCCTTCTGCCAGCGGTCCGGCACGTGCCTGAGGATGTTCTGCCGGCCTGCGGTCAGCCAGAACTGCATCTCGTTGCGCAGGATGTCCGGTGCCACCGCACGGTTGCGCATCTCGGCGATCTCGAAGCCCTCGATGCGCTTCAGCGTCGTCGACAGGTCGGTATCCGCGAGCATGTCGTCGATGGACTTCTTCACCGCCCGCAGGAACCGGACGACGAGGTCACCGTCACGCTGCACGCTCTCGCGCTTGGCGATGTAGCACTGGCCGGGAATGGGCGCGAATTCGTCGGTGTTCCACGCCAGATGCCGTTCGTTCGCCGCCTTCAGCGCCACCGGCACCCCTGCGCTGACGATATAGCCGTCGATGCGCCCCTGGGCGATCAGCGCCATGCCGGCTGGGGTGTTCGGAGCCTGTACCCGCGACACCGAGGCCTTGTCGACGCCCTGGGCCACCAGCATGCAGTCGAGCACGATCTCTGTGGCGCCGCCGACCGACAACACGCCGATCGTCTTGCCGGCCATGTCCTTCGGTGTCCGGATCGGTTTGTCGGGCGAGGAAATGACGAAGAAGGGCGAGCCCTGGCTGATCGTTCCGACCGAGATCAGCGCGTCGCCGCCGGGACGACTGGAGGCGCGAATGTGATCGGAGACGCCGGTTCGCGACAGCAATCCACCGCCGCCGAGCACCTGCTGCACGGCCATCGCCGAACCACGCCCTTGCTGGATCGTCACGTCCAAGCCCTCCCGCTGGAAATAGCCGCCGCCCTGGGCATGGAGGATGTCGACGAAGGCGAGGATGTAGGAGAAGGGCGTGATGAAGGTCATGGCCCTCGCCCCCTGGGCGCCGGCCGGCCGCACCGTGATGGCGACAAGACCGGCGGCACCGGCGGACAGCGCCGCGCGGCGGGAGATGGAACCGTCGAGGATGGTCATGGGGCTCTCCGTCGTCCTGTGGTCAGCGGGTGTCGAGACTAGGGGCATTCGAGCGCACCGCAATCGGCTTGCCCATAAGACAGTTGCGGGCCGGCCACTTTCACGCCCCGCCCGTCGCATGCCAGGGGATCAGCAGGCGCTTGAGGAGGCCTATGGAGAAGTAGAAGGCGAAGCCGATCAGCGACATCTGGATCAGCACGGCGAACATCTGGCTGGTCTCGAAGCCGTTCATGCTCTGGATCAGCAGATGTCCGAGCCCCTGGTTGCCGCCGAGATATTCGCCGACCACCGCCCCGATAATGGCGAGGACGATACCGACTTCGAAGCCGGTCAGGATATAGGGCAAGGCCGAGGGAAGCTCGAGCCGGCGGAAGATCTGCCAGCGGCTGGCATTGAGCGCGGTCATCACGTCGCGGTGGCCCTCGTCGATCGATTTCACCCCGAGCACCGTATTGGTGAGGATCGGGAAGAAGGCGAGCACCCCGGCGACGATGACCTTGGAGGTGATGCCGAAGCCGAACCAGACGACGAAGAGCGGCACCAGCGCCACTTTCGGTATCACCTGGGTCGCGACGATGAAGGGATTGAGTGTCAGTTCGAGCCAGCGGATCCGGGCGATCAGCACCCCGAGCACCACACCGATGAGCGCCGCCCAGAAGAAGCCCACCAGCGTCGCATAAACGGTCATGCCTGCATGGAACCAGGCGCGTCGACTCTGGATAAGGTCGATCCAGTCGGACAGGACCGCCCCAGGCCCCGGCAGGATGAAGGGCGAAATGCCGGAAATCCGCACATAGCTGTGCCAGATCGCCACGAGGATGGCGAGCAGCAGCGGTGTCGTAATCCATGGAATGGTGGCTTCGCGGCCCGCAAGCCAAGAGCGGCCCTGCTGCGTCATCCGACCGGGGCGGACCGTGTCGCTCGGGGCCTCGGCCATGTCAGGAAATCTCCGTCAGGCGCTGGCGCAGCCCGAGCACGATGGACTGGAATTCCGCCGTGGCCTGGAGTTCGAGCGTGCGCGGCCGCGCGAAGGGCACAGTGACGATCCGGTCGATCTTGCCGGGACGCGGCGAAAGAAGAACGATGCGATCGGCGAGGAAGACCGCCTCGGCGATGGAATGGGTGACGAGGACGATGGATTTCTCGGTGGTCAGGAACAGCCGTTGCAGTTCCAGATTCATGGCATCGCGCGTCATGGCGTCGAGAGCGCCGAACGGTTCGTCCATCAGCAGGATCTTGGGGTCATAGGACAGGGCCCGGGCGATGGCCGCCCGCTGGCGCATCCCGCCGGAAAGCTCCCGCGGCCAGCGCTTCTCGAAGCCCGCAATGCCCACGAGCTTCATGAGATCATGGGCCTTCGTCCGCCGCGCCGCAGCAGGCATCCCCTTCAGCTCCAGCGGCAGGGCGATATTGTCCTCGATCGACAGCCAGGGAAACAGATTGGCGTCCTGGAACACCATGCCGAGATCGGCGAGGGCATCGGATTGCCGCTCGCCCCGCGCCCACAGGCTGCGTCCGACGATGGACAGGTCTCCTGCTGTCGGCGCGATCAGGCCACCGATCATGCGCAGCAACGTCGTCTTGCCGCAGCCGGAGGGGCCGAGCAGCACGAGGAGCTCGCCGGCACCGACATCGAGATCGGTTGCCGACAAAGCATGGACGGGCCGGTCGCGCGTTCCGTACCATTTCTCAATGGCGCGGAGCGCGATGACCGGAGGAGCGGCGACGCGATCAGACAGCATGGAACAAATGAACCATGGGCCAAGGTCCGCCACAACCGACAAATCGGTACGGCTGGCGCGCAGGGGCCCGTGGATCACAAGCCCTTCCGGGCTTGTCGAGCACCGATGGTCGGCCCCATGCCGCCCTGGCACCCTGTCGATGGAATGCCGGCGCATCGGGCGCCGGCATTGTCCTTTTTTGGCGGAGCCGGCCGCGGAAAACCCCGGACCGGCTTCCGCTCAATTGGACCTGATCTCAAGCCGCTTGATGACCGGCAGCCAGGTCGTGTCTTCCTTCTCCAGGTACTGCTGGAAATCGGCCCGGCTCATGGGGGCGGCCATCGTCCCGATGGCCCGCAGGCGAGCCTGAACGCCGGGTTCTGCGAGAGCCTTCACCGCCGCCGCATGTAGGCGCGCAACGATCGCCTCGGGGGTCCGGGCGGGCAGCATCAGCCCGGTGAACGTCTGGCCGTCGAACTCGGCATAGCCGAGCTCGGTGAAGGTCGGAACATTCGGAAGGTCAGGCGAGCGCTGGGCCCCGGTGATTGCCAGCGCACGGGTCCGGCCATCCTTGAGGAAGGGCAGAGCCACCGACAGCTGATCGAGGTTGAAGTCCATATGTCCGGCAATGACGTCGTTCGTCGCCGGTGCATTGCCGCGATACTGCACCGTCGTCCAGCTGATGCCCAACCGAGCCTGCATGACTTCGCTGATCAGGTGATTGGTCGTGCCAGGTCCGGGCGACGCCATCTTCAACGGTGCCTGAGGTCCGCGCGCGAAAGCCAGGAACGTGTCAAGCGTTTCGGCCGGCAGGTTGGCGCGGACCTGCAGGACGAGCGGGGTCAGCGTCACCGTCGTGACAGGAATGAAGTCGCGGCGCCATTCATAGGCGCGTCGTGTGGACATTTCCGGGGCGAAGAGAATGGGGCCATTGGCGCCGATCAGGATCGTGTAGCCATCGGGATCAGCCTTGGCGACAGATTCGGCGCCGATCAGGCCACCGGCGCCGGCCCTGTTCTCGATGATGAAAGGCTGGCCGAGGTCCTGCTGCAGCCGCTCGGCGAGGATCCGCGCGGCGACGTCGACATTGCCGCCGGGGGGATATGGAACGACCAGGCGTACCGTGCGTGCCGGCCATTCCTGGGCTGCCACCGCAGCTGGCTGCACGAGAGCCAGTACCGCAGCCATGAGACTGACGATCATTGCAGGTTTCATGCATTCCTCCCGATTTTGGCTTGTTGTTTATGCGTCGAACCCGAAGAAACGCGCCGGATTGGCCACGAGAACGGCATGGCGCGCGTCATCGCCGGGAAGCGCCCGGGCGATGAAGTCGAGCAGATCGCCCTCGTTCGGCGGCTGCTTTGTCGATACGGGATGCGGCCAGTCGCTTCCCCACACGACACGATCGGGGGCCGCTGCGATCAGGCGGTGCACGATCGGCACCACATCACCCCAGGGCGGGCCGGCACGCGAGACCTTCTCGGTGAGCGACAGCATCACCCAGACATTGCCGCGCTTGAGCAGGTCGAGAACCTTCCGGAGGCTGGGATCCTCGTCGCCGGCCTGCGGATCGGGACGCCCCATATGGTCGAGCAGTACCGGAATATCCAGGCGCTCGAAGGGCGCGATGTTCTTGGCGATGCCGTCCACTTCGGGCTGCACCTTGACGTACCAGCCGAGTGCGCGGATGCGGTCGAGTGTCCGCTCGAAGTCTGCGCCCTCGAAGGAAATGCCCAGCCCCGCGCGCGTGAAACGCGCGCCGCGCACGCCCGCGTCATGGAGCTGCTGCAGATAGCGGTCGTCCTTCTCGGCGAAGACGGCGGCATTGGCACAGCCGCGATAGTTCGGGCCGGCCAAGGCGAGACCATCCAGCGTCACCGCGTGGTCGGCGCCATAGGTCGTCGGCTGGACGATGACACCGCGCGTGATCCCCAGCGTCGCATGCAGCTTCAGCGCCGTCTCGATGGTCGCCGACGGCATCTCGTAGACGGCGCCGGGGCGCACGGGATAGCGGTCGGCAGGTCCGAGGACGTGGAACTGGCTGTCGCAGGACAGCGGCGGCAGGGCCGTTTTCGGCGCGCGGGGCGCCGGGTCGAAGGGCAGATAGGCGGTCATGGCTCTTTGCCCCCGCTGGTCACGATTTGGACGTCTGCTGGATCGCCCTCTGGGTGATGATCTCGCCCAGGCGCGCATAGTTCGGACCGGCGATCCGGCCGATCGGATCGAGGCTCCGTGTATCGACCTTGCCGTCCTTGAGCAGATCGGGTCGCAGCCGGAACACCAGGACCTCGCCGACCAGGAGCCGGCTCCGCGTGTCGCCGAACTCGATGCAGTGCCGCAGACGGCATTCCATCGCCACCGGCGCGATCTTCAGCCGCGGCACCTTGACGTGCAGGCTCGGGACGGTCTCCAGCCCCAGGAGATCCGCCTCGCTGACATCGGGCGGATGCTCTTCCGCACTGTCGTGCAGCGGACCGACGAGCGAACTATCGGCGATATGGACCACAAATTCCTCGGTGCGGAGGATGTTCGTCGCCGTGTCCTTGTAGGTGTCGCCCTTGCGCCCGACGCTGATCGCCAGCATCGGCGGCTTGGGCGAGACAAACGTGAAGTGGCTGAACGGCGCGAGATTGACCGACTGGGTCGCCGACAGGGTCGTGACCCAGGCGATCGGCCGCGGCACGACGAGGCCGGTCAGCAGCCTGTAGCTCTGTTCCGCCCCCAGATCCGCCGCCGCGATGTCGGTCGTGGTCGCACCCGGATCCGTCATGCCATCACCGCCACGAAGTCGCACTGGACGAGCTTGCCGCCGTCGAGGTCGCCCGCCATCGCCTGCCGCGCCGGGCGGGTCGCCGCGTCGGGGAACATTGCGAGCCACTCACGGTTGACCGGCTCTCGCTGGCTGCGATCGGCGAGCCAGACGGTGACCTTGATAATGTCGTCGGTGCTGCCGCCTGCCGCCGCCATGATCGCCCTGATGTGCTGGAACATCAGCCGGCATTGCTGGTCCATCCCCTCCGCCGGCTTCCCGGTCGCCGGGTCGAGGCCGTAGACGATGCCGGACATCAGCAGGTCGCCGACCCGGCATGCCGCGGGGATCGGGTTCTTGTGACCGAAGCCTTCGACGTAATAGCTGGTTCTTCGCGCCATGGATTCGCCTCAGCTGAAGTGACAGGAGACCGTGCCGAAGGGGCCGTAATCGGCCTGGATCGTGTCCCCCTTCGCGCAGTCGATCGGCCGGATGAAGGAACCCGACAGGATGACCTGGCCCGCTTCGAGGGCGACGTCATGGGCGGCGAGCTTGTTGGCGAGCCAGACGATGCCGTTGGCCGGATTGTTGATGACACCGGCCGCAACACCGGTCTCCTCGATCCGCCCGTTGCGCGCGCAGATCACCGAGACCCAGCGCAGATCCGCCGCGTCGGGCCGGAACGGCCGCCCGCCGATGACGATCCCGCAATTGGCCGCATTGTCGGCGATCGTATCCACCACCTTGCGCGTCGCCTTGGTCGCCGGATCGACGCGCTGGATCCGCGCATCGAGGATCTCGAGCGCGGGCACCACGTAGTCCGTGGCATTGAGCACGTCGAAAATGGTGCAGTCCGGCCCGGCGATCGGGCTCTTCAGCACGAAGGCGAGTTCGGCCTCGACCCGGAGCTGGACGAAACGGTCGGTCGGAATGCTCCCCCCGTCGTCGAAGAACATGTCGTCGAGGAGAACACCGTAGTCCGGCTCGTCGATATTGACCGCGAGCTGCATGGCGCGCGACGTCAGACCGATCTTGCGGCCCTTGATCCTGCGTCCACCGGCGACCTTCAGCGCCACCCAGGCGCTCTGCACCCGATAGGCGTCGTCGATGGTCATGCCCGGATATTGCAGGCTGAGCTGGCCGATCTGGCGCCCGGTGCGCTCGGCCTCCTCCAGCCTCGCTGCTGCATCCTCGATCTGGGCTGTCGTCAGCATGATGGTCTCGCTCGGGAACATAGGGTCAAGGACTGGCGCGGCCGGGTCAGGCTTCGTCCACCACGGTGTTGGTGAGGCATCCGATGCGGGGAACCTCGACCTCGACCACATCGCCGGGCTTGAGCCAGCGCGGCGGATCGAAACGCGCCCCCGCCCCCGTCGGCGTGCCGGTGACGATGAGGTCGCCTGGCTTCAGGGTGGCGAACGTCGACAGGTAGGCAATGAGATAGTCGAACGGAAACATCAGACGGTCGGTCGTCTCGTGCTGGCGTACCTCGCCATTGACCCGCGTGGTCAGCTCGAAGGGCCGGTCGTCTTCCGCCGCGCTGCGTGTGACGATCCATGGACCGATCGCGCCAGAGCGATCGAAATTCTTGCCCTGGGTGACGTTGAACTTGCCGTGGTGGAGCCAGTCGCGGACGCTGCCCTCGTTGCACAGCGTGTAGCCGAACACATGGTCCATCGCGGTCTCGCGCGGAATGTGCCGTCCGGCCCGGCCGATCACGAGGACGATCTCGCCCTCGTAATCGAGTTGTGTCGAGACATTCGGGCGCTCCAGCGGCGCGCCATGCGCCACGAAGGACGACGGTGTGCGGCAGAACAGGCTGGGATATTTCGGCGGGGCCGTGCCGTCCTTGTACTCGGCATTGCGATCGGCGTAGTTGACGCCGATGCACCAGATCTTCTCTGGCCTCGTCACGGGGATCGTCCAGGTCACGTCGGCCGTGGCGAGATCACAAGGATCGCCGGCGAGGAGATCCTCCGGCAGGACCCTGGCAGCAATGGCGGTCATCAGGTCAGGGACGCCCGGCATCCGCGAGCCGAGGTCGAGGATGCCGTCGTCGCGCACGATCCCGTAGCTGTCGCGCCCGGCGGTACGGTAGCTCGCGAGCCTCATCGATCTCTCCTGGACGTTTCCCGCGCTCCTTGACCGGAGCTTTCTGTCGATGGCCCACCATCACCGAATGCGGGTCAGCTACAATCGCCTTATCGCCGGCACTGTCCACATGGTGGACATCATCTGCCAAGGCGTGAGACTGTCGCCGGGCACTTTGGCGCGCGGAGACACACATGGCTGTCGGCAGCGGCAAGACCAGCGGCGCGCAGGCCCTCCGGCGAGCCGTCAATCTCCTGCGCGTCCTGTCCATGGCGCGCGACAGTGGTTACGGCTTGACGGACCTGGCGCGGCTGACCGGCCTGCCGCATCCGACCGTACACAGGATGTTGCGCGCCCTGATGGAGGAAGGGCTGGTCGAGCAGAAGGGCGCAACGCACCGCTATGTGGTCGGGCAGGAAATCCAGTTCCTTGCCCTCGCCCGCGCTCCCCAGACGCCCTTGATGACCGCTGCGGAATCGCATCTCGGCCGCCTGGCGGATCTGTTGGGCGATACGCTCTTCCTGACCCAGCGCACGGGGGCAGAGACGATCTGTATTGCCCGCAGACTGGGCGCCTATCCGGTCCAGGTCGTGCCGCTGAGAGTGGGCGACCGCAGGCCTCTCGGGGTGTCGAGCGCCGGACTGGCGCTGCTCGCGGCGCTGCCGGCGGATGAGGCCCGTCGCATCCTCGTGCTGAACGCTCCCCAACTCGCCGAATATCGCCTGACCGTCGAGGCGTCGGCAGCCATGGTCCGTGATGCACGAAGGCTCGGCTACGCCCTGCGGGATCGCGGCATCGTACCGGGAACGCGGGCGATCTCGGTGGTATTGCGCGATGCGGCCGGCCTCCCCTCGGCGGCCCTGACCGTTGCCGGCGTCGTCCGCCGCCTGTCGCATCGTCGCACGCCTGACATTGCAGAGACCCTCTGGGAAGCCGCCGCCCAGATCGAACGGTCGCTCGGCTAAAGTCCCCTGCGGCGGAAGGCGCCTCACGCCCGGCGGCCCCATCCGCTACACACGAATGCGTGAGCCCTGTAACGGCACCCGGCATGGGGCCGTAGAGGGGAACGAACCGCCCCATTCCGAAAGCGATGTCCTTGGCCAGCCCGACACCATCCTTGCTTCCGCCCAAGCTCCCGGAGCGCAGAAATGGCGTTCTGCATGCGGACCTCTGCATCATCGGCGCGGGCTCCGGCGGGCTGTCGGTCGCCGCGGGCGCCGTGCAGATGGGTGCCTCCGTCGTGCTCATCGAAAAGGGCGCCATGGGCGGCGATTGCCTGAACACCGGCTGCGTGCCTTCAAAGGCCTTGATCGCCGCCGCCCATGCGGCGCATGCCATCCGCGACGGCGGTCGGTTTGGCATCCATGCCGCGGCCCCCGACATCCGGTTCGACGAGGTTCACGCCCATGTTCACGGCGTCATCGCTGCCATCGCGCCGCATGACAGCGTCGAGCGTTTCCAGGGACTGGGCGTCCATGTGATCCAGGCCGCCGGGCGTTTCGTCGACCACCAAACGGTGGAGGCCGGGGGCGACAGGGTCACGGCGCGGCGCTTCGTGATCGCCAGCGGCTCGCGTGCCGCAGTCCCGCCGATCCCGGGCCTCGCCGAGGCTGGCTTTCTCACCAACGAGAGCGTCTTCGAACTCGCCGAACGGCCGCAGCACCTCATCGTCCTCGGCGGGGGCCCGATCGGCATCGAAATGGCCCAGGCGTTCCGCCGGCTCGGATCCGAGGTCACCGTGGTCGAGAAATTCGGCATCCTCTCCAGAGACGAGCCGGAAGCCGTCGAAGTCGTGCGCGCCGCGCTGGCGCGCGACGGTGTCGCGCTGCTCGAGCGGACAGGCGTCGCCATGGTGTCCCGGGCGGACGGGCGCGTGACCGTGACCCTCGACGACGAGGCGAGCCGCAGCCTCAACGGCAGTCACATCCTCGTCGCGGCCGGCCGGCGTCCCAATCTCGAAGCTCTCGGCCTCGAGGCCGCCGGCATTGCCCATACGCCGAAAGGCATCACCGTCGACGACCGCCTGCGGACGAGCAACCGCAGGATCTTCGCTATCGGCGATGTCGCCGGCGGCCCGCAGTTCACCCATATTGCCGGCTATCACGCCGGCATCGTCATCCGTAACGCGCTGTTCGGGCTGCCGGCCAAGGTCAACTACGCCGCCCTGCCCTGGGTCACCTATACCGATCCGGAACTGGCCCATTCCGGACTGACCGAAGCCGATGCGCGCAAGGCCGGCCACGAGGTCCAGATTCTGACCTGGTCTTTCGACGGCAATGACCGCGCCCAGGCCGAACGTGCGACCGAAGGGCTTGCCAAGATCGTCCTCGGCCGCAAGGGCCGGATCCTCGGCGCAACCATCGTCGGCCCCCGCGCCGGCGAACTGATCGGCACATGGGGCCTCGCCATTTCGGCGGGCCTCAAGATCGGCGCTGTCGCCAGCGCCGTCATGCCCTATCCAACCCTGTCGGAGATCTCGAAACGGGCGGCGGGAAGCTATTACACGCCCAAGCTCTTCGGGGCCCTGACCCGAAGGATAGTCGGCTTCGTGCAGCGTATCCTCCCGTGACGGTGAAACCGATGTCTCCCGCAAACCTTCTGAAGGACCGCAGGCTTTGGCTGGTCCTCGCAGCCCTTGGCGTCTTCGCCCTTCTCCGCTGGTCCGGCCTGACCGATGTCCTGTCGCTGGACACGCTGAAGACACACCGGGGCACGCTCACCACCTGGGTCGGCAGCAATATCATCCTCGCCGCCCTCGCCTATGTCACCGTCTATGTCGTCGCCGTGGCCTTCTCGTTTCCCGGGGCGGTCTTCCTCACGCTTTCGGGCGGTTTCCTGTTCGGGGCGGTGCTCGGCACCCTGCTGACGGTGACCGGCGCGACCATCGGTGCCACGTTCATCTTCATCTTCGCCAAGTCCATCTTCGGCGAGAATGCACTCGACCGTTTCGGCGCCCCGGCCGCGCGCCTCGCCGAGGGGATCCGGCGCAATGCCGGATCCTATCTCCTCGTCCTGCGCCTCGTGCCGCTCTTTCCCTTCTTCCTCGTCAACCTCGTACCGGCCTTCGTCGGCGTGCCGCTCGTGACCTATGTGATCACGACCTTCTTCGGGATCATCCCGGGCACGGCGGTCTTCTCGTTGGCTGGTGCCGGCCTCGGTTCCGTCCTCGACCAGGGTGGCACGGTGACGGCCGGATCGATCCTGACCCGGGAGATCATTGCGGGACTGGTCGGTCTCGCCCTCCTGTCCCTCGCCGCCATTCCGCTGCGCAAGCGGTTCGAGGCGCGAAGTGGCTGAAACCATCGACATACCCTTGCATCGACGCCCTCATCTGGAGAGTCCCATGATCCCTCTGGCTCCTGTGCATTCCCTTTCGCGCCGCGCCGTTCTCGGCGTCGCGATCGCCCTCATCGCGACGACCGCCATGGCCCAGGGCGCCGACCCCGAAGCCGGCTATGACGCCCTCCTGCAGAAATATGTCAGCGTCGATCCCGATGGGATCAACCGCGTCGACTATGCCGCCTGGCTGGCCAGTAACGCTGACATGGCGGCGCTCAACGCCTATCTCGCCGACCTCACGGCACGGCGGCCGTCGGCCATGCCGCGCGCCGAGGCCATGGCCTATTGGGGCAACCTCTACAATGCCGTCACGCTCAAGGTGGTCCTCGACCGCTACCCCGTCGCCTCGATCCGCGACATCAAGAGCGATTCCTGGCTCGACCCGAAGGCCTATACCGGACCCTGGCGCCAGCAGCGCGTCACGGTCGAGGGCCGCCGGCTCTCCCTCGACGACATCGAACACGTGATCATGCGCCCCACCTTCAAGGATCCGCGGGTCCATTACATCGTCAATTGCGCTTCGAACGGCTGCCCCAACCTGATGAACCGGGTCTGGCGGGCGGCGACGCTGGAGGCTGATCTGGACGCAGCGGCGCGGGCCTTCGTCAACCATCCGCGCGGCGTTGCCATGCTGCCGTCAGGCGGCCTGCGGGTATCATCGATCTACAAGTGGTTCATCGAGGATTTCGGCGGCGACGATGCCGGGCTGATCGCCCACTTCCGCTCCTATGCCGAGCCGGCTCTGGCGCGCCAATTGGCGGGATCGCCGAGGATCGCCGAGGACGACTATGACTGGGCGCTCAACCGCACGGCAACGACGCGGCCGCGCAGCTGACGCCAGGACGTCTGGACCCCGCATGACGGTACGCCCGAAGACCCGTAGACTCGCGATCGGTGCCGTGACCGGAGCAATCCTGCTCGCCGCAGCCGCCGCATTCCTGTGGAACACCGCACCGCATCTCGCACCGTGGACGCTCGATCCGACCGATCCGCGGGTCTCCCTCGAGGATGTCGAGCGCGAGGTCGTCCGCCGCTATCGCGTCCCCGAGATGACCCCCGCAACCCTGGCGGCGGGACTGCCAGGCGGCTCCGTGACGCTGTTCGACGTCCGGACCGTGGAGGAATTCGAGACCGGCCACCTTCCGGGGGCCATCCGGATCGAGCCCGGCAGTACGGCCGAGGAGATCCTGAGCCTGCATCGTGACAGGATCGCCGCCGGCCCCGTCGTCTTCTACTGCGCCGTCGGCGTCCGCTCCTCTGATCTGATGATGCGGACCCTGACGCAGATCGCGCCTCATGCCAGGGCCGGCCTGTACAACCTGCGCGGCGGCGTCTTCCGTTGGTCGACGGAAGGCCGCGCGCTGGTCAGCCGGGCCGCGCCAGGCCGCGCCCATCCCTTCGACGAGAACTGGGGCCGCCTTCTGGCCAGGACCGCACCCGCCCCATGATCACGCGCGGCACCCCATCGGCAGGCGCCGCCGCGGCTGCGGTCGAATACCAGTCACCGGATCGCCTGGCGACGGCGCTGTTCGCGGCGCTTGGCCTCGCCGTCATATCCCAGGCAGCCCTGGCCTGGACGTTCGGTCACATGCCGGTTGCCACGCGCGACGCCTGGTGGGCTGCGAGCCTCCTCGCCGTCGTGCTGGCGCTGCCGACTGCCGTAATCGCCGGGACGGTCTGGGCGGGGCGCGACCGTGCCGTCGACTGGCGCCTGGGGGCGGCCGTCATCCTCGCCGGCATGCTCATGCGCCTGCCCTATTTCGGCGCCGGCCCGCTGCTGGAAGACGACCATTTCCGTTACCTCCTCGACGGCGCCACGGTGGCTCAGGGCGCAAGTCCCTATGCCTTCTCCCCCGAACTCGTGCTTCAGGGTCTTGGCGCCCTGCCGCCTGACGTGGTCGCAGCCGGCCATCAGGCCATCACCGCGATCAACTTTCCTACCTTGCGCTCGATCTACCCGGGCGGTGCTCAGGTGCTCTTCGCCCTCGCCCATCTCATCGCCCCCTGGAGCCTCGACGGCCTGCGCGCGGTGATCTTCGTGGCCGAGGCCCTGACGGCTGTCCTGATCTGGCGGCTGCTGCTCTCGTCGGGCCATAGCCCGCTGGCAACGGCTCTCTACTGGTGCAACCCGCTGCCGGCCTTCTGCCTGACGGGGCAGGCCCATATCGATGCCGCGCTGGCCGCACCGATCCTGCTGGCGCTGGTCGCCGTCCGGCAGCGCGCCGGGCTGGTGGCGGGACTGGCGATCGGCTTCGCGGCGGGTGTGAAACTCTGGCCGATGCTGCTGGCGCCGCTGATCGCGCGCGCCCTCTGGCCCGACCGGAGGGCCCTGGCGCTTTTCGCACTGGCGCTCGGCGTGACGACGCTGTTGCTCTGCGGCCCGCTGGTCTGGAGCAGCTTGTCCGCGAATGCCGGCCTGACCGCCTATGCCGGCGGCTGGAGCATCAACAATGCCGCCTTTGCCTGGGCGTCCTATCTCTTCCTTCAGGTCTTCGGGCCCGGCACGGGTGAGATCATTCTCAGGGCGCTGGTGGTGGCCGCGGCTGCCGCGGCCAGTCTCGCGGTGGCGCTGCGCCGCCCTGACGGACTGCAGGGCCTGATCGGCCGCGCCGCCCTTCTTGGCGCGATCCTGTTCTACCTCTCCCCGGCGCAGTTCCCCTGGTATGCGGTCTGGTTCCTGCCGCTCGCGGCGGCGAGCGGCGCCTGGCCACTATCGGCGGCAGCCATTGGCCTGCCGATCTATTACCTCTTCTTCCCGCTCGCGGTCGCCGGCCTGCGCGACGTGCACGGCTACGGGCTCGCCGCCCTGCATGTCGTGCCCGTGATCCTTCTCGCCTTGCTGGCCCGGCGCCCAACGCCCCAGGGAGCCTCGGCATGAGCCTCGATGGGGCGCGGATCGGCGTTGTCATACCGACGCGCAACGAGGCGCAGGCGCTGCCAGCCGTGCTCGGGGCCATGCCCGCCTTCGTCGACGCCGTCGCGATCGGCGACTACCGCTCCAGCGACGGGACCCCGGACGTCGGCAGGCGGCTTGGCGCCATCGTCGTACCTGTCGAGGCTCCCGGCTACGGGCGGGCCTGCCTCGCTGCGATCGCCGCACTGCCCCCCGTCGATATCATCGTCTTCGTCGACGGCGATGCCGCCGATGATCTCTCGGTCATGGCCCGTCTGGTCCAGCCGATCATCGACGGCGAGGCCGACATGGTCCTCGGTTCACGGGTTCTGGGACAGCGAGAAGCCGGCGCGCTGACGCCGCAGCAGGTCTTCGGCAACTGGCTCGCCTGCTCCCTGATGCGCCTCGTATGGGGGCGGCATTTCACCGATCTCGGCCCTTTCCGGGCCATCTCGCAGGCGGCGTTCCAGCGGCTCGCAATGGCCGACCTCAACTACGGCTGGACGGTGGAAATGCAGATCAAGGCGGCCCGCGAGGGACTGCGGACGCGGGAGATTCCCGTCGACTATCGCCGCCGGATCGGCGTCTCCAAGATATCCGGGACCGTGATCGGAACGATCAGGGCCGGCACCAAGATCCTGTGGGTCATCGGCCGGGAGGCTCTCCGGCCGACACGGCGGGACCCGCTCTGAAGACCATTACACGCGCGGACCATGCGCGCGCCCCGCGTTGCCCGACGTGGTCTGTTGCTTTCGCATCGACATGGTCATTGCTTCGTCCGGCGCGCCCTTGCTAGATCAGCGCAACCGGACCGCCCCACTGAAGGGCGGCGGAAGAAGTCGAGGAGGATATGCCGATGACCCGATTCACCCGCGCAGGGGTGTTTGCGCTCGCCACCACACTGGCTTTGGCCGTCGTCGGCCCGGCCACGGCCCAGGAGCGCGTCAAGCTGATCAACGTGGTCGAGCTCTCGGGCGCCGGCGCCACGGCGGGCACCCAGTGGCGCAACGGCATCGACCTCGCGGTCGCCGACATCAACGCCCGCGGCGGCATCCTCGGCCGCCAGATCGACATCGTGCACTACGACACCCAGACCAATCCCGGAAACACCCGGGCAGCCGTCCAGCGGGCCATCGATGAGGGCACCTATTCCGTCCTGGGCCCAGTCTTCTCCGGTCCGATCGGGGCCTCCATGCAGATCGCCCAGCGGGCCGAGATCGCCCAGATCGTCGGCGGTGAGGCTGCCGGCCTGACCCGACAGGGCAACCAGTTCCTGTTCCGCACCTCGCTCAGTCAGGCCGCGGCCATGCCCAAGCTCGCCACCTATCTGAAGGAGACGGTGAAGGCGAACCGCATTGCCATCGTCTGGGTGAACAACGACTTCGGCAAGGGTGGCCGCGACGCCATGCTCCCCGAACTGCAGCAGCGGGGCATTCAGGTGGCGCTCGACGTCTCCACCGAACAGGGTCAGGCGGATTTCACGGCCGACGCCATCCGCATCCGCAACGCCAATGTCGACGCCGTCTTCGTCTATCTCAACGAGGACGAGAGCGCGCGCTTCCTGCTCGCCGCGCGGCAGCAGAATGTCGGCAAGCCGATGATCGGCGAGACCACGCTGCTCGGCGCCCGCGTCATCCAGTTGGCCGGCGAAGCGGCAAACGGCGCGCGCGGCCATGTCGGCCTGTCGATCGATGCGCCGGTCCCTGCCTTCCAGGATTTCGGCCGGCGCTATCAGGCCCGCTTCGGCATCGCCTCGGATCATAACGGGCTGAAGGGCTACATGGCCGTCCACATGATCAAGTGGGCGACGGAGAGGATGGGCCGCTTCGATCGCAAGGGTGTCGCCGACACGCTGCGTGGCGCCACCATCACGCCGCAGATGGAGCCGGGCATCCTCATCACCACCCGCATCGAGGCGAACGGCGATCTGGACCGGGAAAGCTTCCTCGCCGAAGTCGAGGGCGGCCGACAGGTCATTCGGTCCACCCTGCCGATGATCCGGCCATGAGGTAAAGACGCGCCGGCAGCAAGGCCGGCGTGTCCACCCCGGCCATCTCCCAGCGGGCCGCGACGGCGACCCACCGAACCATCGTCAGGACGCATGCCGGCATGGCCGAACTCGTCGCTTACATCGTGGCAGGCCTCGCCACCGGCGCCATCTACGCGCTGGCGGCGATCGGCTTCACACTCGTCTGGCAGACCTCGCAGACGATCAACTTCGCGCAGGGCGAATATGTCATGCTCCCGGCGATCCTGATCCTCGCCGGTGTGTCCTTCTTCGGCCTGCCGCTCTGGGCGGCGGCGCTCCTCGGTGGCCTCGTCTTCGTCGCCGTCTTCGGAGCGGGGTTCAAGATCGCGGTGGTCGATCCGATGATCCGCCACGGGGTCCTGCCGCTGGCGATCGCGACCATGGCGCTCGCCATCATCATGAAGGAAGGCGCCAAGGACTTCTTCTCGTCGGAAGCCCAGACCTTCCCCTCGCCCTTTCCCGCCGGAGCCGTCGATATCCTCGGCGTCTCGCTCTCCATGCAGCATATCGCCATCATCGCCGTCGCCTTCATCGCGATCGGGATACTCCAGTGGTTCGTGTCCCGGACCCGGACGGGACGGCAGATGCAGGCGACGGCCCAGAACCCCGGCGTCGCCCTGATCCTCGGCATTCCCGTCGCACGGATGGTGATGCTGACATTCGCCATCAATGCGGCGCTCGCCGTCCTCGCCTCGGTGCTGGTCTCGCCGCTCTATCTGGCCAAGTTCTCAAACGGCGAGGTCATTGGCCTTTTCGCCTTCATCGCCGCCATTGTCGGCGGCTTCAACCAGGTCCGGGGCGCCCTTGGCGGCGGCCTCATCGTCGGCGTGGTCGATTCCCTGGCGGCGGCCTATATCTCGTCCTCCTATCGGCTGGCCGTTCCGCTCGCCCTTCTCGTCCTGATCATCCTCATCAAGCCGGAAGGTCTGTTCGGCCGCCGCGAGGAGCGCCGCATATGACGGAGGTCGTCGCGCCCTCGCCGCCTCCCTCCCCGCCGGTCGCGCGCGCGGCCAGCGGCCTGTCGCGCCGGCTCGACGGCGTGCTTCTGACGCTGATCGCCGGCGCTGTTCTGCTATGGTTCCTGCCGGTCGGCATGGGGCGCTACGGCACCTATGTGCTGACCCTCTGGCTCGTCACCAGCATTGCCGTCATGGGCCTCAACCTGACCCTCGGAATCGCCGGCCTGAAATCGCTGGCCCAGGCCGCCTTCATGGGGATCGGCGCCTATACGACCGCGATCCTCGGCACGAAATTCGGTGTCGACTGGTATTCCTGTTTCCTGCTCTCCGGTCTCCTGTCCTTCGCCGTCGGGCTGTTGCTCGGTTTTCCAGCCCTGCGGGTCAAGGCCCATTACCTCGCCTTCGTGACCCTGGCCTTCGCCACCCTGGTCTGGCTGGTGTTCCGCAACGAGCAATGGCTGACCGGCGGCACTTTCGGCATCGCCAACATCGCGCGGCCGACCCTGTTCGGGATCAGGACAGACGGCGCCCTCGCCTTCCATCGCTTCGTGGTCGTGGTCACCCTTGTGCTGGCTCTGGCACTCTGGTGGCTCATCCGCAGCCCCTGGGGCCGGGCCTTCCTGGCACTGCGCGAAAATCCGATTCGCGCCGCATCGCTTGGCGTCGACATCCGCGCTTATACCCTGCTGGCCTTCGCCATCGGCTCGGCCTATGGCGGGTTCGCCGGCGCGCTCTATTCTCCACTCGTCGAGTTCATCGATCCCTCGCCCTTCGCCCTCTCGGCCTCCTTCATGCTGCTGCTCATGGTGGTCGCCGGCGGGTCGGGTTACCAGCTCGGCCCGTTTGTCGGCGCGCTCGTCGCCGTGGCCCTGCCGGAATGGCTGCGCTTCACAGGCGGGCTCTATCTGATCGTCTTCGGCGTCGTCGTGCTGCTACTGCTGATTGCCTGCCCCCAGGGCATCCTCGGACTCGCCGAGCGCGGCTGGAACGCCCTGCGGGCGCGGCTCGGCGCGGGCGCGGCGGAGCCTTCGCGATGAAGCCCGTCCTTCAGGTTACGGGTCTGCGCAAGAGCTTCGGAGGCGTGGTCGCCGTCGATGGCGTCTCCTTCGAGGTCCATGAAGGGGAGATCCTCGGCATCATCGGCCCTAACGGCTGCGGCAAGTCGACCCTGTTCAACTGCATCCTCGGCCAGCTCGTACCAAGTGCCGGCGACATCCGGCTCGATGGAGTCGACGTCACCGGATCGACGCCGGAGGCCATGAACCGGCGCGGTGTCTCCCGCACCTTCCAGCTGCTCCAGGTCTTCCCGGAACTCTCGGTGCGGGAGAACCTGATCCTCGCCGGCCAGGAGCACCGTGGCACCATGCTCGCCCGCCTGTTCGGCCCTGGCGATGCGGGCCTGACGGCCGAGGCCGACCGGATGATCGGCTTCTTCCGCCTCTCCCATCTCGCCGATGCCAAGGCGGGCAGCCTCTCCTATGGCCAGCAGAAACTGCTCGATGCTGCCATGGCCTTCATGGCCGGTCCCCGACTGGTGCTGCTCGACGAGCCCGCGGGAGGCGTGAACCTGACCATGCTGGCCGATCTGAAGGAACGGTTGCGCGCAATGAACGCGGAGCGTGGAGCGACCTTCGTCGTCATCGAGCACAATATGGACTTCGTCATGAGCCTGTGCAGCCGGGTGATCGTCATGGTCGAAGGCAAGGTGCTGATGACGGGCACCCCGGCGCAGGTGCGGTCCGACCCGGCCGTTCTCGAAGCCTATCTCGGGAACTGAGGACCGCAGCGATGACCGAGACGATCCTCGAGCTCGACGACGTCGTGGGCGGCTATGGCCGCATCACCATCCTCAACGGCTGCTCTTTCAAGGTCAGGCGGGGGGCGATCACCACGGTCATCGGCCCGAACGGAGCCGGCAAATCGACGGTCTTCAAGGCGATCTTCGGGCTGATCCGGCCGAGTTCCGGGCGGATTCGCTTCGACGGCACCGACATCACCGGCTGGTCACCGCGCCAATTGCTGGAGGCCGGCATTGTCTACGTGCCGCAGGGCCGCAACCTCTTCCCCGAGCTGTCGGTCCGGCACAATCTCGAACTGGGGACGGTCGCGGCCGGCCCCGGCATCCGCGATGTCGGGGCGCGCATCGAGCGTGCCCTCGACCGCTTCCCGATCTTGCGCCAGAAGGCCGATCAGCAGGCGTCGACCCTGTCGGGGGGCCAGCAGAAACAGCTGGAGATCATGCGCGGACTGCTGCTCGATCCCCGGCTGATCCTCATCGACGAACCATCCATCGGCCTGTCGCCGCTGCTGGTTCAGGAGACTTTCGCCATCCTGACCGAACTGCGCGACCAGGGCGTCACCATCCTGATGGTCGAGCAGAATGCCCGCTCAGCCCTGCAGATCTCCGACGAGGGCATCGTGCTCGAACTCGGACGCGCCAGGATGCAAGGCCCGGCTGACGAGATCCTGAGAGATCCCAGGGTGGGGCAGCTCTTCCTCGGCGGCGGCCTTGCGGAGCCTGCGGCATGACGATCGGCCCGGCGTGGCGCGCCATGGCGGTGACGCGATGAGCATCGACGGTCAAACCCGCATCATCGCCCATATCGGTCATCCCACGACGACATTCAGGTCGCCCTCCATCTACAATCCCTATTTCGCGCGCATCGGCCTGAACGTGGCGGTGGTGCCGATGGGGGTGCGCCGCGAGGACGGCGACGCGGCTTTGCCCGTCATCTTCCGCATGACCAATGTCATCGGCGCGCTCATCACCATGCCGCTCAAGATCGACGTCGTCGCGATGCTGGACGAGGCCAGTCCCGCCGTGACGATCGCCGGCTCCTGCAACGCCGTGCGCATCGGCCACGGCGGCCGCATCCAAGGCCACAATGTCGACGGCGAGGGTTTCGTCCGCGCTCTGGCGCGCAACGGCGTCGATCCTTCCAACGCCTCGGCACTGGTGGTAGGCGCCGGCGGCGTCGGCTCGGCCATCGCCGCCTCGCTCTCCGCAGCCGGCATTGGCAGCCTCACCCTCGTTGACACCGACACCAGCCGCGCCCAGGCCCTGGCCGCCCGCCTGCACGCCCATGCCCCGCGATTGTCGCTGGCAACCGGTCCATCCGATCCCGCGGCGTTCGACATCGTCGTCAATGCGACGCCGCTGGGCATGAACCCCGACGATCCCCTGCCCTTCGATCCGGACCGCCTGAGCCCGGGCAGCCTCGTCGGTGAGGTGGTCCTCGCGGAAGAGATGACGCCCCTGCTGCGCGCAGCGGCGGCCCGCGGCTGCAAGGTCCAGACCGGGCTCGACATGCTGTTCGAGATGATCCCCGCCTATCTGGAATTCTTCGGCCTGCCGACGACCACGTCGGACGAGCTGCGCGCCGGTGCACGGCTGTGAGCCTGCCGGCCGGGCTGAAGACCCGCTATCGGCGCGCTTCACGGCGCAGTTGCTGCTCCCGCAGGAAGATGAACAGGCCTGCGCCAATGATGATGGCCGCTCCCACGAAGGTCGGGGGATCGCTGATCTCTCCGAAGACGAGATAGCCCATCAGCACCCCCCAGATGATCAGCGAATACTGGTACGGCACGACGACCGATGCGGGGGCGATCTTCAGCGAGATGTTGACGCAGGAATTGCCGAGAAGCGATCCGAGCCCCAGGACGACCATCAGGGCGAGATCGATGGGCCGGAGCGGCGCCCACCCCTGATAGGCCACCAGGGCGATGCCGATGACGAGGGCGGCGACGAGTTGCCAGCCCATCAGGACCCGGGCATCGGTCGCCGCGAGCTTGCGGGTCGCGATCATGAAGCAGGCATAGGCGAAGCTGCCGACAAGGGCCGCCAGCGCCCCCCACGAGAAGCTCTCCTGTCCCGGCTGGATGGCGATGACGACCCCGACGAAGCCGAGGATGACCGCGAGCCAGCGGCGCCAGCCGACACGCTCGCCCAGCAACCAGGGTGACATGGCTGTCACGTAGATCGGTCCTGCGAGATAATAGGTCATCACGTCGGCCAGCGGCAGGAACGTCAGGGCCCAGAAGAACAGGGCCGATTCCAGCGCCGACAGGAAGCCGCGCAGGACCTGCAGACCGATACGTGGCTGGGTACGGATCGGGCCGGGACCGGCGGGGGCCAGCAGGACACCAACCACCGTGAGACCGACGACGGCGCGCGCCAGCATCAATTGACCGACCGTCGCGGTCGCCAGCAGCCACTTGCCCAGGGCGTCATTCGCCGCGAACAGGAAAAACGCCAGCAGCATCATGAAGATGCCAAGTCCGTAGTTCTGTCGCTGATCGGACATGGGTTCCCATGATGTGTCGTCGCGCCACCGGGCGCCTATGGCGGGCGCCGCAGCGTCCAGCATGGCACCGCCTCTACAGGAGTTCGCCGACAACCCCAATGGCGGGAATGGCACCGCGACACCGACGACCGCAGCATAGGGGCTGCGGCATGGTGACGTCTCGCGGCCACGACGCCATCGCCGATCCAAGTGTGCCCCTCGACTGGGCGGCATCATGCGTGGCGGCCGGGCAGGTCCAATCCCAGAGGCTCGAACGCGGGGAGGATCTGGAACGGCGACCCAGGCTGGCGCTCCCTCTCAAAACACACAATATGCCAACTAAATGACATTTTATCATGGCTCTACATAGGTTTTCTAAACCGCTTTGTTGCCTATCTTCCTGGCCCGCACGGGACATCGTCGCCGGTGCCATGCCAAGACGGATCCGAGTCGGTCCCCCTTGCGGCCACCACGCCCGCGGATCGCGGCGGACGGGTTCGGATTGCAAGGCGAGCGAATGTGACGGACAGTCCGCCCCATGAACCTGCGCTTTCTCGAGACCTTCCTGATGGTCGCCCGCCTCAAGAGTTTTTCGGCCGCCGGCGAACGCATGAATACGACGCAGGCGGCCGTCTCGAGCCGCATCGCCACCCTCGAGCGCCAATTGGGCGTCCGCCTTTTCGAACGCGACATGCGGTCCGTGGTCCTGACGCCGCACGGCCTGAGCGCGCTGGCACGGGCCGAGGAGATCGTCAAACTGGTGGCCGAATTCCGCACCGGGATCGGTTCACCGGCGACCCTCAGCGGAACCATCGCGATCGGTACGGTGGACACGATCGTCTACACGTGGCTTCCCCGCCTGCTCGACCAGATGAAGGCGACGTACCCCCATGTAAGCCTCGACCTGACGGTCGATACGAGCCGCAACATCGCCGAACTTGTCCGCGACGGGGGCGTCGATCTGGGGATCCTGATGGGCCCGGTCATGGATGAGACCTTGCAGAGTATCGAAGTCTGCAGCTTCGAATGCGCCTGGTTCGCATCGGCCAAGCTCGGCCTGCCTTCGCGGCTCGAACTGTCCGATGTCATTCTCCACCCCTTGTTCGCCTATTCCAAGGGATCCCAGCCGCACCAGGCCATCCTGCGTCTCCTCGAACAGCATGGTGTCCCGGCAAACCAGGCACGCATCTACAATTCCAACTCGATCGCCACGATGATCCGGCTCCTCTGCGACAGCGGCGGCATCGCGGCCCTGCCCGCGCCCATGGTCGAGGATCATCCCGACGCTGCGCGAATTGCACGCATCGATGTCAATGTCGTCCTGCCGCCGATGCGGTTCCATGTCGTCTATGGAGAAAGCGCGGCGAACCCCATCCCGGCCACGATCGCGCGAATGGCCCAGCGCATCGCCGCCGAATTCGACGCCCAACGATGTGCCGTTACCTGACGCTGGGGCAGCGATCGATTTTCCTTGTAGCTCAGGACAAGTTTTTCAGTGTTGCCGACCCTCTGACCCCATGGTTAGCTTCGTCACGCACCCGGGGGATCGGCCATGAAAGTCGGCGTCGTTCAGATGAATTCGCAGGATGACAAGGCGGCCAATATCGCCGTGGCATCCAGTTTGGTGGCGAAATGCGCGGAGGATGGCGCACGGCTCATCGTTCTGCCGGAGTACTTCGCCTATCTGGGATCGAGCCCCGACAATGCGCGGGCGAGCGCCGAGACACCGCCTCATGGAGACGCCTATGCGGCGATGAAGGCACTGGCGGCCAAGCACAAGGTGACCCTGCATGCCGGCTCCATCGTCGAGCAGGACGGCAACCAGTTCTACAACACGTCGCTGGTCTTCGGACCCGACGGCGAGGAGAAGGCCCGCTATCGCAAGATCCATCTCTTCGATGTCGACGTGCCCGGTGGCGCTCGATACCGGGAGTCGGACATGGTCGGCCGGGGCGACAAGATCGTCACCTATGACGCGGACGATGTCACTGTGGGCTGCACGATCTGCTACGATCTGCGCTTCGCCGAACTCTTCCGCGCCCTCAGGGACAAGGGTGCCAAGGTGATCGTGCTGCCGGCCGCCTTCACCTTGATGACCGGCAAGGACCACTGGGAAGTGCTGTTGCGCGCCCGTGCCATCGAGACGCAGTGCTGGATCATCGCCTCGGCCCAGATTTTCAACCACGCCGACGGCAAGAAGGCCTGCTACGGACATTCGATGATCATCGACCCCTGGGGCCATGTCACCGCGATGGTTCCCGATCAGGTCGGCGCGACGACAGCCGTACTCGACTTTCACCGTCAGGACTCGATCCGCGCCAATCTGCCGGTCGCCCACCACCACGTGCTGCCGCTCTGAGCCCGCCACTTCCGCAACCCGCACCGATACAGGGCTGGACTTCATGTTCGTGATCAAACCGATGCCGGACCAGATTCCGGACGATCTCGTCACCTTGCTGGAGGAGGTCGAGACGGCGACGGTCGGCCACGTTCTTCACTCCGGCTTCGTCGACCGGCACATTCGGGCGGTGCTACCGAACAAGCGTGTCGCCGGAACGGCTGTCACGATCCGCATCCCGCATGCGGACTCGGCGCTTCTGCATTGGCTGACGGCACATGTCCGCCCCGGCGACATCGTCCTCGTCGATCGCTGTGGGGACGATCGCCATGCCTGTTGGGGCGGCGTGATCACCAATTGCATGAAGATGGCGGGCGTCAAAGCCGGCGTGGTCGACGGACCGGCAACCGATTTTTCCGAATTCACGCGTGTCGACATGCCGATGTGGTGCCGCGGACCTTCTGCGATCACCACCAAGCTCCTCGGGTCGGAGGGGGCGGTGAATGTGCCGATCAGTGTCGGCGGTCAGGTGGTCCATCCCGGAGATGCGATCCTGTGCGACGAGAGCGGGGTCATCGTGCTCGATCCCCTGCAGGCGCGGGCGATCGCTGAAAAGGCGATCGGCATGCAGAAGAATGAACTTGTTCTGCTCGAGAGGCTGCGGAAGGGCGAAAAGCTCCCCGATATTTCTGGAGCACGAGCCATGGTCGAAGCGAAGCTCGCACCCTGATTCAGCCGAACGCCACTTCACCCGGGGCCATTACCGGATCATCGCACGAGGGGACTGGACATGAAACGCAGAACATTCGTCGCCGCGACCACATCGCTGATCGTTGCCCCCTGGATCAATCGGGCATCGGCACAACAGCCGGTCACCATCAACGTCATGGCCTATACGGGCCTGTTCCAGGATCGCTACACCGCGGCGGTCGTCGAGCCTTTCATGCGGGCCAATCCGGGCATCCGGGTCAACTATTCGCCGTTGCCGAACTCGGCGGCCATGATCGGCCAGTTGCGGGCACAGCGCGCGGCGCCGCAGGTCGACGTCGTGATCCTCGACGTCACGGTGGCCAAGGTCGGCACGGACGAGGGCATTTTCTCCCGTCTTGACGCCGCGGCGATCCCGGAGATCAACGAGCTTTATCCCAATGCCCGGTTTCCGAATGTCGGCGGCGTTGCCGTGACGTTCGACAATCTCGTCATGATCTACAACACCGACGCCGTGAAGCCGCCGCCGACCTCGCTTCTCGACATGGCGACCCCGGGGATGCGCGGCCGTGTGGCGATCCCGGGACTGCCCGATATCCAGGGCATGTCGCTTGTCATGATCCTCGACAAGCTCAATGGCGGACCGGGCGTGGAAGGGCGTTTTGCCAAGGGCATCGAAGCCATGGCGCCGATCGCCCCCAACGTGCAGACCTGGGAACCGCGCCCGGATGTCTACGCGCCGATCATCAATGGCCAGGCAGCGATCGGCATCGGCTGGAATGCCCGCGCGCAGGTCAACGCCGACACATCGAACGGCAAGCTCGCAGCGCTGATCCCGAAAGAAGGGACGGTCTTCCAGATCAATGTGATCAACCAGGTTCAGGGGGCACCGCAGGCACAAGCCGCACAGCGCTTCATCTCCTATGCCCTGTCGGCACCGGCGCAGAAGGCCTTCACTGAATCCATGTTCTACGCACCCACCAATGCCAAGGCGCAGATTGCGCCGAGCGCGATCGACCGGACGGCCGTCAAATTCCTTGATCGCGTCGTGCCCGTCGACTGGATCGCTGTCGCAGGCGTGCGTGACCAGATCATGGACCAGTGGCGCCGGCGCGTGATCCCGCTCTCTCGCTGATCGCCATCCCGCATGCCCGCAGAGGATCATGTAAGTCCCGTGACGAAACACAACGCGGACGAAACGGCGGCTCCCGACCGTTTCCTGTCGCTCCAGGCACTGACCAAGCGCTACGGCGACACTGCCGCCGTAGACGCCGTCGACCTCGATGTGCGGAAGGGCGAGTTTCTTGCCATGCTCGGGCCCTCGGGCTGTGGCAAGACGACGACGCTGCGGATGATCGCCGGGCTGGTTCCGACGACGGCCGGGCAGATCGTCGTCGACGGGCGTGATCTGACCAACGTGCCCCCCTATCAACGGGACATGGGGCTGGTGTTCCAGAGCTATGCCCTGTTTCCGCATATGAGCGTCGCCGCCAACGTCGCCTTCGGGCTTGAAATGCGCGGCATGGCCAAGGCCGACATTCGCGCGCGCGTTGCGGAGGCACTCCAGCTCGTCCGGCTGACCGGTTACGAGGACCGTCGACCGGGCCAATTGTCGGGTGGCCAGCAACAGCGCGTCGCCTTGGCAAGGGCGCTTGTCATTCGTCCGTTGATCCTCTTGCTCGATGAGCCTCTGTCGAACCTCGATGCGAAACTGCGCGAGGAAATGCGCAACGAGATCCGGGACATCCAGCGGCGGCTCGGCACGACAGCCCTGTTCGTGACCCACGATCAGGACGAGGCCCTGACCATGGCTGACCGGGTGGTCGTGATGAACAAGGGACGGATCGAGCAGACCGGGACACCCGAAGATCTGTACGAACGGCCGCGCACGGCCTTCGTGGCCGCCTTCGTCGGACGAACCAATCGGTTCCCCGGAACCGGCGCGGGCGAGGTGGTCCATGTCGGCGGTGTTACGATGCGCTGCGCGCGTCCTGTCAGCGGCCCCGTCGAGGTAATGATCCGCCCTCACCGCATTCATCTCGACGGCTCCGGCGAAAGGCGCGCCGATGACAACCATGCGTCCGGCACCATCATCCGGACGACCTATGCCGGGAATGTCGTGCAATACGACGTGCAGGCGGGTGACACCGTCTTCAATGTGGAACAGTCGACGGATGCGACAGGTGCGCTCGTCAGCGTCGGCACAGCCGTGACATTGTCCTGGTCGGTCGCGAACACACTGGTGTTCGAGGCCGCTCCATGAGCGCGGCAGCAACCGCCCAGGGCCCTGCCCAAAGCCCGCGTGGCACCACGTTCACCGCGGCGACATTGCTGGTGCCGATCCTCCTGATCAATGCGATCGGCTTCATGCTGCCGGTCGCCAACCTCGCGGTCATTTCGGTCTCCGAAATCCGCTCGAGCGGCGCGATGACCGGCGGATGGTCGATCGCCAAATGGACGACGGTGGCCACAGACCCCTTCTACTGGGAGCTTCTGGCGAACACGGTCCGAACCAGCCTGATCGTCACCATCCTGACCCTGATCGTGTCCTATCCGATCGCACTGTGCCTCCACCGGATGAACGGCGCGTGGAAGAGCATTCTGCTGGTGCTGGTGATCTCGCCGCTGCTGTTGTCCTCGGTCGTGCGCACCTACGGTTGGATCGCCATCCTCTCGGATCGCGGATTGGTGAACTCGGCGCTCGCCGCGCTGGGGGCACAAGAGCCTTTTCGGCTGATGTTCAACCTGACGGGCGTGATGATCGGTCTGACCGAGATCCTCATGCCCTACATGATCCTCGCCTTGCTGGCCGGTTTTGGTCGTCTTGACCCGCGGGTCGAAGAAGCGGCCGCCACGCTCGGCGCCCCGCCCTACCGCGTCTTCTGGCGGGTTGTGCTGCCCCTGTCGCTGCCGGGAGTGGCACTCGGCTCGCTCCTGACCTTCGTCCTGGCGATTTCGTCCTTCATCACGCCGAAGCTGCTCGGGGGTGGACGCGTTTTTCTGCTCGCAACAGAGGTTTACGATCAGGCGATAGTGACCCTCGACTGGCCGCTCGCAGCGACCTTGTCGATCATCGTGCTGGTGGTGTTCGGCCTGGCTTTGGCCGTCTACACCCGTATTCTCCGCCAGATCGGGTGAACCGCCGTGGATGAACGCCCGATATCCCGTATCCTGATCTGGCTGGCGAGCGCGTCGTTTCTGTTCCTGCTCGCGCCGGTCCTGATCGTCATTCCGCTGTCGTTCTCCGGCGACGTGTTCATGTCGTTCCCGCCGAGCAGTTGGAGCCTGCGCTGGTATGCGTCGATCGGCCAGCATCCGAAGATGATCGATGCCTTCTTTTTCAGCCTCAAACTCGCCGGTGCCGTGACGGTGGTGAACCTTCTGATCGCCGTGCCGGCGGCCTATGCACTGGTACGGCTCGCGCCCCCCGGCGCTGCAACGCTGATGAGCGTGCTGACCGCGCCACTTCTCCTCCCGACCATCGTGCTGGCGCTGGCCATGCTCATCGTCGCGGCGCGGGCCGGCCTGCTGGCAACCCCTCAGGGCCTTTTCCTCGCCCATCTGGTGGTGACCCTGCCCTATGCCCTGAGGATCATTTCAACCGCGCTGGCAACCGTGCCGATCGCTGTCGAGGAGGCCGCCGCAACCCTGGGCGCGACGCCCCTCACGGTTTTTCGCAGGGTGACGCTGCCTCTGATCATCCCCGGCCTCGTCGCGGCCGGCGCCCTGTCGTTCCTGGTGTCGTTCGACGAGGTGGTGCTGTCGCTGTTCATGTCCGGGCCGCGCCTGTCGACCCTGCCCGTCGAAATGTATCACCACGTCGAATCGCGCGCCGATCCGCTTGTCGCGGCGATATCGGTACTGCTGGTCCTGTTCACGCTCTTCATCGTCATTGTCGTCGATCGTTCGCTCGGCCTTGCCAGAACCTTCGTGAAATAGATCCGAAAAACCACCGCCCCTGCCCTGCCCGGAATGAGTGGGTTCAATGACCACATCTGTTCGCATAGCCGTCGATATCGGCGGCACGTTCACTGACATCGAAGTCCTCGATGGGGCGACCGGTCTCGTGCATCAATTCAAGACGCCGAGCACCCCGCGCGATCCCTCGGTCGGCCTGATCGAAGGCATCCGGCAGGCCTCCCGCAAATTCGGATTCGACACGGCACATATCGAGCAGATCCTGCATGGTACGACCATCGCCACCAACGCCGTGCTCGAGCGCAAGCTGCCCGACGGCGCCGTCCTGACCACCGCGGGCTTCGAGGATGTCTTGGCGATCGGCCGTCACGGCCGCCGGGATGTCTACGCCATCACGCTGTCTCCGCCGCCGCCGCTGATCCCGAGGCGACATGCGTTCGGCGTCGTCGAACGGGTGCGGGCGGATGGCAGCGTCGAAACCGCGCTGGACGAGGCGAGCGTCCGCGCCGCGGCCGCCCGCATCAGAGAGGCGGGAGCATCCGCGGTAGCCGTCTGTTTCCTCCACGCCTACGCGAACCCGGCGCACGAACGACGGGCTGGCGCCATTCTGGCCGAGGAACTTCCCGGCGTTGCGATCTCGCTGTCATCGGACATCAGCCTCGAAATCCGGGAATATGAGCGGCTGTCGACAACCGTGCTGAACGCGCTGCTGATGCCGGTCGTGTCGGTCTATGCGGCGAGCCTGGAAAGCCGGTTGCGCGAGGCGGACCTGACCCGGCAGATCTATCTCGTCCAGTCCAATGGCGGCGTCAGCGGGCTGGCCAAGGCGGCGCGGGAACCGGCGCGCCTCCTCCTGTCGGGTCCAAGCGGAGGGGCCGCAGCCGCCCGGCGCCTCGCCGCCGCCCTGGACGAACCCAACCTGATCGCCGTCGACATGGGCGGCACCTCCTTCGACATTTCGGTCGTCCATCAGGGGGCTGTGGCAACCGTGAATGAGGGAGAGATCGATGGCTTGCCGGTCCGTTTGCCCATGGTCGAGATGCGCACCATCGGAGCGGGGGGGGGCTCGATCGCCTGGGTCGACAACGGCGGGCGGCTAAGGATCGGTCCTCATTCCGCCGGTGCCTTGCCTGGACCCGCCTGCTACGGGCGAGGCG
Organism: Phreatobacter sp.; assembly: GCA_019749835.1. Classification (GTDB taxonomy): domain Bacteria; phylum Pseudomonadota; class Alphaproteobacteria; order Rhizobiales; family Phreatobacteraceae; genus Phreatobacter. The sequence goes on from JAIEPJ010000158.1 coordinate 37,351, forward strand.
GCCTTGAGCTGACCGTGACGGATGCCAACCTCATTCTCGGCCGGCTGGATGCAAAGGCCTTCATGGGAGGCGCCATGACGCTCGACCGGGACAAGGCGGTCGCCGCGGCCGCGCCCCTTGCGCGAGCACTCGGCCTGTCCGTCGAGGAGGTCGCGGCTGGCGTCATTGCCGTCATCAATTCCAACCTGTCGACGGCGATCCGGTTGTCGCTCTTCGAAAAAGGCCTCGATCCCGATGATTTCGCCCTCCTCTCCTTCGGCGGAGCGGGAGGCGTCCACGCCTGCGAAGTCGCCGATGATCTGGGCGTCAACCGGGTCATATTCCCCGAGCATGCCTCGACGCTGTCGGCCTGGGGCATCTTGTGGTCGGACATCACCCACGACCTCACGACCACCGATATCGGCCCGCTCGAAGGGGCCGGCGAGAAGCTTGCCCGCCATGCGGCCCGGATGACGGCGGAAGCCGAGCGTCTGTTTGCCGAGGATGGCACGCCGGAGGCAGCACGCGAGCTTCGCTTCAGTCTCGACCTGCGCTATGCCGGCCAGGCTTTTGATCTCCCCGTACCGGTGGACGGTGCGGACTTCTCTCCGTCGGCGCTCGCCGAAATCGCGCGCCGCTTCCATGCCGTTCATCGTCAGCGCTTCTCCTATGACGAACCGCATACCGCGGTCGAAATGGTCGCGCTTCGACTGGCTGCGATCGGCAGACTGCCGAAACCGGTCCCGTCGCCGGGCACTAGTCGCCCGGCAGGGACGGCGCCGATGATGAGGCCGGTCCACGTCGACGGACGGGTTCAGGATGTCGCAGTCTTCGACCGAGGCGGGCTGGGCGACCAGGTGGCCCGAGGGCCCGCCATCGTGTCGGAGACCTACACCTCGTCATACATTCCGCCCGGCTGGAATGCCGCAATCGCAAGCAGCGGCGCCTTGATCGCGCGGCGCCTCGCGTGATCGTTTCGGGAGAGCCTGCCATGGAAACCATCGGTCCCGTTCGCGTCGAGGTCATCCGCAATGCGCTTGTCGCAGCCGCAGAGGAGATGAGCCTCACCATCTGGAGAACCAGTCGTTCGACGGTCGTCCGTGAAATCCTCGACTACTCCACCGCCGTGTTCGACTCGCGGGGGCAGAACATCGCCCAGTCCGCCCGGATTCCTGTTCACCTCAATTCGATGTCCGCATGTCTCGAGACGCTGCTCTCCGCTCATTTTCCGCTGGATGGCTGGCAGGACGGCGACATCGTCATCACCAATGACCCCTATTCCGGCGGGCAGCACCTGCCGGACATCATGACCTTCCGACCGGTTTTCGCCGGCGAGACACGGATCGGCTTCGTCGGCACCCTTTGTCATCACGTCGATGTCGGTGGTGGCGCCGCCGGGAGCTACTATGCCGGTGCTCGCGAGATCTTCCAGGAAGGCATCCGCATCCCCCCCCTGAAGCTTGCCGAACGCGGCGTGGTCAATGAGGCTATCCTCAAAATGGTGCTGGCCAATGTGCGCCAGCCTGACGAGACGAGCGGAGACCTGCAGGCCCAGATCGCGGCGCTGGGGATCGGTGTCGGCGCCGTGCAGCGGATCATCCATCGCTACGGCACCCCTGACCTGATGCAGGCGATGCAGGCGATCCTCGAGGGTTCCGAGCGCATGATGCGGGCCGCGATTGCGTCCTTGCCGGACCGGACCGCGCATTTCGTGGAACTCGTTGACGATGACGGCCAGACGGAAGGTCCGATCCGGCTGTCGGTCCGGATCGAGCGGCAGGGAGACGGTATCGTCATCGATTTCGACGGGTCGAGCCCGCAGGTGCAGGGGCCGGTGAACAATACCCGCGCCATGACCTGCTCGGCTGTCTATTACGCGGTTCTCGCCGCACTCGGTGCGGAAATTCCGGCCAATTCAGGATGTTATCGCCCGATCACCGTGCGGGTTCCACCCGGCAGCGTGGTCGATGCGCAGTTCCCGGCGCCGGTCACAGGTCGCATGGTTGTCAATCACCGGATCGCCACGGCCGTGTTCGGCGCGCTGGCGCAGCTCATCCCGGCGCGAATCCCGGCCGCCTATTACGCGATATCCTATGTCTATGCCCTGGCGACGGTCGAAGCGACCGGACGACGCCGGGTCTATTTCGACATCGAGGTCGGCGGCTGGGGCGGGCACGCAGGCGGAGATGGCGCAAGCGCCCTCTCCTGCGGCCTCCACAACAATACGAATGCCCCCATCGAGATGGTGGAGGCGCGATATCCGGTGACCTTCACCCATTACGGGCTCATTCCGGATTCCGGGGGGGACGGACAGCACCGCGGCGGGCTCGGGCTTTCCCGCGCCTTCCGGCTCGACGCGGATAACGGATCGCTGAGCACGAATTTCGAGCGGTTCCGGCATCCGCCCTATGGGCTCGCCGGGGGAAAGCCCGGATCCCTCAGCAGGACCACCATCACGCGGGCGGACGGCACCTCGATATCGCTCGCCTCCAAGGTCTCGGGGATCGCGATGCAACGCGGCGACGTGCTCACCATTGAAACATCCGGCGGTGGCGGCTGGGGGGATCCGGCAGAACGCGCCGAGGAAGCCCGCTCACGCGACCTTGCCGAGGGATATGTCACGCGATGACGGTCGCAAGTCGCTCCGTCGACCGATGGTGAACGGGCGACCTACATGATGGTGCCGCCGTCGACCAGGAGATCGTGGCCGGTGATGTTGCGAGAGGCATCGCTGGCGAGGAACACAATGGCATTCGCAATGTCGCTCGCCCGGCTGAGGCGACGCATGGCGGCACCACTGACGAACCGGTCGAACATGGCGGCAGGCGCGATGTCGCGGCGGGCGGCTTCCTCCGCCAGCCAGCCGTCGAAACTGGGGCCCTCGACACCACCGGGGGCAACGATGTTGATGCCGACACCATGGCGCCCGGCCTCGACCGCCGCCGATTTCGTGACGCCCCGCAGGGCCCATTTCGAGGCTGCGTAGAGCGAATTGCCCTCGACGCCGCGATGGCCGAACGTGCCGCCGACATTGACGATACGGCCACTCTTCTGGCCGATCATGGTCGGCAGGACGTATTTCATGGTCAGAAAGACACCCTTCACATTGGTGTCGAAGAAGCGGGCAAAATCCTCCACTGGCTGATCCCAGAGCGGCACGGGATCACGGGCGGAGACACCGGCGGCATTGACCAATACATCGATCCGGCCACCGCCGAAGTCACGCGCCTTGTGAACCATCGCCGCGACCTCGCCGGGCTCGCGCAGGTCGGCCTTGACCACCTCGACACGCCGCCCGAGCGCCGCCACCTCCTCGGCGACACCCTGCAGGGCGTCGACGTCACGGCCGACCATGACCAGATGCGCGCCCTCCTCGGCGAGCGCCAGTGTCACATCCCGGCCCAGCCCCTTCGCTGCCCCGGTGATGATGGTGATCTTGTCCCTGAGCCTCATCGGATCCTCGCTGGTCAGTTGGTCAACCGGGAAAGGGGACGTCCACCGCGCCACACGCCACGGACGGCGCCCAACGCCTCGATGGCATCGAGCGGATTTCCAGCGACCGCGACCAGATCCGCAGCGAAGCCGGCACGGATCCAGCCGATCCGGCTTTCACGGCCGATCAGACGTGCGGCCGTGCCCGTTAGGGCGGCGATGACCCGGGCCTCGGGCAGGCCGAGCTCCACGGCTAGCCGCGCGTCTTCGGCGATCTGGCCGTGCATGTTGTCGGTACCGAGGCCGAAATCCTGCCCGCCCGCAGCGATCGCGCCGCAGAGCCAGGCCAGGCGTTTCTTGGCGCGTTCCAGCCGCTCCAGCACAACGGGATTGTCACTCGCACTGCGCGCGATGCCCCCCGGCGCGAAAAAGCGGGACAGCGTCAGCACCGGCATTGTGGCGGAAGCGCTGAGGGCGGCGAGGTCTGCAGCGTCGAACAGCGCACAATGCTCGATCGACACGGCCCCGCGGGCAGCCGCCATCGCGACCGCCGGGCCACCATGGGCCGCGACCGCCACCGGCAGGGCCGCGGCGGCCGCCTCCGCAAACAGCAGGTCGAGGTCATCTGCGCTATAGAGCGGTGCAAGCGCGTCGTTGCCAGCACCGTTGATGCCGCCGGTGAGCACCAGCTTGAGGAAATCAAACCCGGCTGCCGCCCGCTGGCGAACGGCTTGGCGCAGCGCATCGGATGTATCGATGCCACCGCTGGCAGGCGCCTGGTGCGAGCCCGTCGGCGCGATCGGGGCCCCGCAGACGACCAGGGTCGGTCCGTCGATATCGCCGCCGCGCACCGATCTGGAAAGCTCCAGGTCCAGCCCGTTCCCCTCCCCCATCACGCGCTGGGTGGTAACGCCCGAGCGCAGATCCGTGAGCATGTGGGCAAGCGCCGTGCGGCGACGCCCCGGCAGATCGGGGTCGAACATCCGCCGCATGGGTTCCGGGCGATCGGGATCGACGGACAGATAGCCGTGGAGATCGATGAACCCCGGAAGCAGGGTCAGTCCGGCGAGCTCCACCTCTTCCGCCTCGCCGCCACCGAGACCGCCCGTAGCCCCGACGTCGGCAATCAGGCCGTCCTGGATGCGCAGGGCTGTTCCCATCGGCAGGCCTTTGCCATCACCGTCGATGATCCAGTCGGGCTTCAGGATCTGCGGCCTCGCCGTCATGCGAGAGCCGGCAGCCCAAGCAGGCGGGCCGGGTTGCGGCGGGCCATCACATCAATGTCCGCTGCCGAAAATCCATGTGCCACCAGGATCCGCAACCACATCCGGAAGCCCTCGATCGGGTGGGCATTGTCGTGCTGGCCGAGATCGGTGGATGCGACGCAGTTCTCAACGCCCACGGCGCGGATCCGGTTGGCGAAGTCCTTGGGGCTGGCCTGCTGGCGGTTCGGCATCAGCGGATTGACCGTGAACTCGAAGGTGCAGCCGAGGGCGAGCATCGCCGTCATCGCCTCGACCGGCCAGTCCGTCGCATGCCATCCCACATGCGTGATGACCACCCGCTCATAGCCGATGCGCCGGGACTCGCGCAGGACCGCCATGACCTCATCCAGCGACACGTGACCGGTGCCGAGCACCAGATCGGCCTGCTTGCAAAGGGCAATGATCTCGACGACTTCGGGCTTCAATTCCCCTTCGGCGTCCAGCAGCGACAGCGGCTCTGCCTTGGTGCGGGTGCGTTCCAGCCCAAGCGCGGTCTGCCAGGGATAGGTCGGCATGCCGAAATGGCGCTGGTGATGAGCCGCATGGACCGTCGGCAACCAGACGACCTTCACGCCGAACCCGATGGCGGCGCTGAGCGCTTCTGGATTCAGCCCCCCGACCGGATGGTTGAGCACAATGGAGCCGAAAAGATCGATCCCCGGGACCACCTTGCGGACGAGCTCCACACGGTCGGCATTCGGCACATAGATGCTCTTGAGAACGAGGCCGCGATATCCGGCAGCGCGGGCCTGCTCGGCGCATTCGATCTCATCGAACGGGCGCTCCAGGAGGCAGGGATGGGCGTGAAGATGCATGTCGATGACGCCATGCATCATGTCCCGGTCGGCTCGCGACAATTCCATCGTCATGCTCTTGCGTGCCCTCGCTCATCACGATTTCGGCCCGGGGTGAATGCGGATCGACCTAGTGGTGCGGCACGCCCATGGCCTTGCACAGCCGGGCGAGAACGGGATGGGTGTACCGGCCGTTTTCCTGCAGCGGCACGCCATTCGCCTTGATCGTCACCTGACGACAGGTGAAATCGAAATGTCCGGCTGCCGGCCGGCCGACCCAGGCGCCGAACCCGAAGTCGATATCGCCGAAGGCACGCTCGTCCTCGACCACCCGGCCGGTCGGGACGGGAATGCCGGGATTGAACCCCATCGACACATGGGCGATGCGATACATGGTGTCGTCGGCAAGCTGATCGATCCACTTTTTCAGCAGCAGCGCCTCCCGGGCGCCGGCAATATCGACGATGCGCCCCTTGGCGATTTCGAACCGCACGGTCTCGCTCATGATGCCAACTTCGGAGGGCGGATAGAGGATGCCGTCCGCCACAAGGTGTCCTTTCATGGACTCCTCGACAGGCGACCACGAGACCTGTCCGGCCAGCATGATCGGGGTCTTCTCAGGCGTCGTCTTCATCTTGAACTCGCCGACCTTGCATCCCCTGTTGGAGAAGACGATCGACGAGCCGGCCTCGCTCGTCACCTCAACCTCGGCATCGGTAAGCAGGCGGATGATCTCGTCGCCCATCTCGGCCATCAGACCGATATTCTGCCGGCCGATGCAGCGCACCATGCCGTCGACATCCATGCCGCCGAGCTCGCAATAGAGGACACCGGCATCGAGCGCCGCCTGCCAGGCTTCGGTGTACATGGTGTAGGCGACGGCCTGTTCGATCCAGATATCGGCGGCGGCAACGGCAGCGGCGACGGGCGCCGGAGGCTCCATCTGCGGCCGGGGCTGGGTGTGGTACCACATGACGCTCGGGACACCGCCGGCCGCGTAGATGGCGCGGGCGCTGGCCCAGACGACGCGGGCGTCGCTGGACGTGTCTGCCGTGATGACGACGGTCATGCCGGGCCGGATCTCCAGCACCTCCTCGGCGAGCTTGCGGGCCGCCCGCTCCATCTCGAACGACAGATACTCGTCGCGGGCTTCCATGACCGAGGCCAGGCGCATGAGGGTGTCTCCATCATCACGGGTTGAATGCAACACACCATGCGGCGGCGGCCCGCCGAACTGCGGACTGGCTATCACCTGATGCCGAGGTCATCGGAACAGGGCCCTGATGGCCCGGCGGATGCCGCCATAGCCGGTACAGCGACAGAGATGCCCGGACAGCGCGAGTTCCACCTCGGGTGCCGACGGCCGCGGCGACAGGCCGGCGAGATAGGTGATGGAAACCAGGAAGCCGGGGGCACAGGCGCCACACTGAAAGGCATGGTTCTCCGCGAGGGCCTGCCGTACGGCATCGGCCGCCGGCCCGTCGAGGCCGTCGCCGGTCGTGACGCGGCGGCCATGAACCCGCGCCAGCGGCATGAGGCAGGCATTGACCGGCTCGCCGTCGAGCAACACGACACAGGCGCCGCATCGTCCGATGCCGCATCCGGCCTTCGGAGCCACCCGGTCGAGATGGTCGCGCAAGGCCTCAAGCAGGGTCGGTGCGGCGTTGCCCGGGAGGCTGACCGTCGCCCCATCGACGATGAACGAAAAGGTCAAAGGGTCTCTCCCAGATGCGCCAGCATCGCCTGCGGGTCCACCGGCAGCCGGCGGCAGACGAAGCCGGTGGCGGCAAGCACCGCATTGGCGATAGCCGGTGCCGCGACATTGGTCCCGATCTCGCCGACGCCCCGCGGACCCGCGACATCGGGCGGAATATCGGCGATGCAACGGACGTCGCAGTCGAAGGCGTCAGCGATGGTGGGCGCGAAATAGCCGTCGAGGTTGGAGGCGCGGAACCGCCCCTGCTCCGCCGGAAGGTCCTCGCTGACGACGAGGCCGGCGGCCAGTGACGCGCCGCCAGCCAGTTGCCCGGTGATTGCCGTGGTATCGAGCACGGGACCCGTGACCGGCACGATCACCATGCGCCGCACCTCGACACGGCCGGTGAAGCTGTCGACGGCGACCTCGGCCATGGCCGCGCAGGCGGTGAACAGGGCATGGCAGGCCCCCTCGCCGTCCGGAGGAACGATGGCGGGCGCCAGGCCCGTGACCGCGATGGGCGCCGCCGCGAACGCCGCCCAGCCGATGAGGGGTCGGTTGGATGGCGTTGTCCGGCTGTAGACACCACCCGCGCCCATGGCGAGGGCATCGACGGGAACGCCCGTCGCCTGGGATGCGCGAGACAGCACGGTGGCGAGGAAGGCGGGGGCGGCCGAAGCCAGGCTGCGCCACAGCACACCCGCCCCGCGGCTTGCTGCGACGGGGCCTGAATCCGGCGCCAGGAGACTGTCTCCGGCAACGACGGTCACATCCTCCATGGCGCAGCCGATGAGTCGTGTCGCCGCGTGGGTCGCCGCCAGCGTCAGGCCCTGGCCGAGGTCGGACAGCCCGGTACGGACCACGATACGTCCATCGACCAGCGCGAGGACGCTGGTACCGGCATTGGGGCCGCCCGGCGAGAACCCCTCGTTCTTCTCGACCAGGGCGATGCCGGAGCCCGTCAACCACCGACCGGCACGCCGGGCGGGTGCGCCTCGCGGCAGCGCCGCCAGAGCCCGGCTGTGCCATGCGGGCGCGGCGAGGGTCTGGCCCAACTGGCCCGTGGCGCTTTCGGAGCGGAGATTCTGCTGTCGAAACGCGCACGGACTGATGCCAAAAGCGGCAGCCAGCCGGTCGATCTGCTGCTCCAGCGCGATCTGGACCTGCACGCCGCCGAAGCCGCGCATCGCGCCGGCGATACCGTTGTTCGTGTAGGCGAGGCGACCGGACAGGTCGACGGCAGCCCAGGCATAGGGACCCTGAGCATTTTCATGGGCGGTATCGAGGACCTCGGGGCCATGTTGGGCATAGGCGCCGGTATCGGCCAACAGGTCGACCTCATGGGCGGTCAGGCGGCCCGCGGCATCGGCTCCGCTGCGCATCCGGATCGTGAAGGGATGGCGTTTGACGCCAATGGCGAAACTCTCCTCCCGCCGCCAGATCAACCGCACCGGCCGGCCGGTCACATGGGCGAGGAGAGCGGCAAGCGGCTGTGCATGGAGACAGTCCTTGCCGCCATAGGAGCCACCGACGGGACTGGCGACGACACGCACCTGCGCCTCGGGCAGCGCGAGCATCGCTGCAATGTCACGGGCCTCGGCGCTCGCCCAGTGCCCGGGCCCGAAAACCGTGAGACTGCCATCGGCGGGAATGGCGACGGCGCCCTCGGGCTCGATGAAATGGTGGACCTGGCGCGGGGTGACATAGACGTCCTCGACGACATGAGCGGACCGGTTGAAGGCCGCGGCAAGGTCACCGCGCCGATAGCGCGTGCTATGCAGGAGGTTCGAGGTCTGGTGGATCGATGGCGCGCCCTCGGCGAGAGCCGCCGCCGGGTCCCCTAGAACCGGGAGGCCTTTCCAGCGCACCGCGATACGTTCGACCGCGCACCGCGCGATCGCCGGACTGTCGGCGGCGACAGCCGCGACCGGGTCGCCCACCGTTCGCACCTTTCCGGCGCAAAGATAGGGCTGATCGGCGACCCGCACGCCGAAGGCGTTACGGCCGGGGATATCCGCCGCCGTCACCACCGCCCGGACGCCGGGCAAGGCCATGGCGGCGGTGATGTCGATGGCGACGATCTCGGCATGGGGATGGGGGCTGCGAAGCACCGCAGCATGCAAAAGGCCCGGTGCCGAGATGTCGGTGAGGAAGCGGAAGCCGGGCGTCAGGACGGTCATGCCGCCCCCCGCGCCAGTTCCTCGACGAGCCGACCCGTAATCAGCCGGGCTGCCACCCGCCGGCGATGGTCCGCGCTGGCCAGGGCGTCGGACACCGTATCCAGTTCGTCCTCAATCGTGTCCGCGAGGCACTGCCAGTCGAAGCCACCGAGCGACACACCCGTAAGCAGCGCTTCGGCCCGTCCGAGCCGCTGTGGACGTGTCACCCCGCCCCCGGCCGCGATCCGGACGCTGGTTACGCGCTGCTCCAGGACTTCGGCGCACAGGGCGACGGTGATCAGCGTCGGCGAGAAGGCCGCCCGGTAGCCTGCCTTCTCGACAAAGGACATCGGCGGCTGGGGCGGCAGCCGCACCGCCAGGAGCAAGGCGCCGGCAGGAAGCGAGACCGCATCATGGACCCCTTCGGAGGTCTCCAGGCGGGCATCATGGGCGAGCAGGAAGGGAACGAGGTCGCCCGCTCCCCAGCCGACATTGCCACCGACAGTGGCGAGTGTGCGAACGCCGAGCCCGGCGACGAGTCCGAGCAATGCCACCAGCGCGGGATTGCGCGCCATCACGCGCGCATCACGACGAAGACGCTCAAGGGTGACCAGCGCGCCGATGAGGAGCGAGCCGCCGTCCGCGGCTTCGTCGATGCCATCGAGGCCGGGAAGCCGGGAGATGTCGATGAGATTGTCATCGGGAGCGGCGCCCGGCCTCAGCACGGTGCGCCCCGCAGCAAAGAGGCCGCCTGCCTGGCTGAGGGCCACGGCCTCCGCGAGCGTCGAGGGCTTAGGAATCATGGCCGGTTCAATCGCGACGGATGCGGTCGTTCTCGACCGACCAGGGAAAGAAGACCCTCTCGGTCAGAACGACGAGACCGAACAGGACGACCCCGGTCGCGGACAACAGGACCACCGCGCCGAAAGCGAGCGGTACATTGAAGAAGGCCGTCGACTGGGTGATCAGATAGCCGAGGCCGGCATTGGCGGTGACGAATTCGGAGACGACGGCGCCAATGACGCTCAGTGATATGGCGACCTTGAGCCCGGCGAAGATGAAGGGAACCGCCCCGGGCAGCCGGATCATCCAGAGATCCTGGAAGAAACTGGTTCGCATCATCCGGGAGAGGTCGACGACCTCCCGCGGAGTTGCGAGGAGCCCCGTCACCGTGGAAATCAGCAGCGGGAAGAAGGCGATCAGGAAGGCGACAGTCGTTCGCGAAAGCTGCCCGGTCCCCATGATTACCACCAGGATCGGCGCGATCGCGATCATCGGCGTCGACTGTGTGATCAAGAGCAGCGGGTAGACCGCACGCGCCACCACCGGTGACGAGGCAATGGCGACGGCCAGGGGGATCGCGATCAGGACGGAGGTACCGAAACCCAGGACGACGGTCAGCAAGGTAGCCGCGATATTGCCGGGCAGATGCGGACCGGTCGCGACCAGTTCCTGCAGTATCCGGCTGGGCGCAGGAAGCAGGAACGGCCTGATGCCGAACAGGTGGACCGCACCCTCCCAGAGGAGCAACAGGCTCCCCAGCGAGCAGACGGGAATGAGGATGCCCTGGGCGGTGCGCCAGAACCTCCCGAGGCTAGAGGGTTGGGCGATCAGCCGTTCCATCGTGTCCATAAATGCTCCGGCGGATGCGATCGGTCGCTGTCTGGAAGGCGCGGTCGTGCATGCTGGCCACCGAGCGCGGCCGCGGCAGGTCGATCGGCACGATATCGGCGATGCGTCCGGGGCGCGGTGTCATCACCACTACGCGGTCGGACAGAAGGACGGCCTCGGGAATGGAATGGGTGACGAAGACGATGGTCTTGCGACGCGCCTCCCAGATCCGCAGCAACTCGAAACACATCTCCTCGCGAGTCATCGCGTCGAGAGCACCGAAGGGCTCGTCCATTAGGAGAATGTCGGGATCCTGGATCAAGGCGCGGCAGATGGCGGCCCGTTGCTGCATGCCGCCGGAAAGCTCCTGCGGGTGTTTGCCGCCGAACTGGCCGAGCCCGACCATGTCCAGCAGCGCCTTGGCGGCGGCGACGTCCGCCGCCTCCGGTCGGCCTTTGCGCACCCTGACGGGCAACAGCACGTTCTTCTCGATGGTCAGCCAGTGCAGCAGGGTCGCCTTCTGGAAGACCATGCCGACGCGATCCCGGCCCTCGGCGCCAGGCCGGCCGGCGATGCGGATAGCACCGCGGGTGATGGGGTCGAGACCGGCGATCAACCGCAGAGCCGTCGACTTGCCACAGCCCGAGGGTCCCACGATAGCGACGAATTCGCCGACGGAGACATCGAGGCTGACATCATCCAGCGCTCGCACCTCCGAGCCGTCGCGGGAGAGGTAGGCCTGACTGACGGCATCGAGCGCCAGGATCGGTGTGCTCACCATCAACCGCGCGGCAGCAAGCCACGCGCCACGAAGACCTCAGGGTCCGTCGCGGCGGCGGGCAGAGACTGGGCCTCCGCGAGAAGCTCCCACGTCCGCTTCACTTGCGCCGCATCGAGGCTCCCCGTCGGCAGGCGGCGGGCAACCTCGCTGTCGAACATCAGCTTCGTGGCGATCTCCATGGCCGCGAAGTCACCCTCGGGATTGAGGCCGGGGACAGCCGCCTGGATGGCCGCGAAAGCGGTGCGGGCATTGTCGCGGGTGAACTCGAGCGAGCGCACGAGGGCCGCGGCGAACCGGCGCACCAGATCGGCCTTGCCGGCAATCGTCGCCTCGGAGGCGAAGAGCACATTGCCGTAGATCTGCAGCGTATCGGCGAATTCGAGGGCATTGACGGCGCCGCCCTGCTGGCGCGCCATGCCATTGAAGCGCGGCAGGTTGGGCAGGAAACCCATGACCGCATTCACCTGTCCGGAGACGAGCAGCGGCCCCATCGTCGCGGGTTCCGACTGGATCATCTCGATCTTGGCAATGTCCACATTGTTGCGGGCCAGAACCAGCGGCAGGAACACCCGGACCGAACTGCCCGGGGCGCCGGCCAGCTTCTTGCCCTCGAGATCCTTGAAACTGCGAATGCCGGAGGCCGCCAGCACGAAGAGCGAGTGCGGTGGGCGGGTGTAGATGGAGGCGATGGCCTTCACCGGAACCTGCGTCCGCACGCGGCCGGCCATCAGGGACCCGATATCGGCGATACCGAACTCGGCGACGCCGGTCGCGATCTTGGTGACCGTGTCGGCTCCGCCGAAGCCGCGCTCGATCGTCAGGTCGATGCCGGCCTCACGAAAGAAACCCTGGGCGAGGCCGGCATAATAGGCGGCGTAGTCGCCCGTCGGCAGCCAGTCGAGCAGCAGCTTGACGGCATCCCGGGCCTGCGCATGCGCCGCCCTGCCCGGCCCGGTGACAAGCCCTGCCGCGCCGAGTCCCGCCGCCACGAAGGAGCGCCTGTTGATTCCTCTCGTCGTCGACATCCCGCCAAACCCCTCTTGCCGTCGCCTGCAGCAACCGCGTTCTCAGCGCCACGATCTGAAAGCAAAGCCTGGGCCAGGATGCCCTATGGTCAACGGCCGATCGGCTATCACCTGATGCCGGGGAGCGGCCCGGGCGATGGGCGACCAATGCCGCAGCGCCCCCTAGGGACCCGCGCCGGACTCACCTCGTCTGGCACGCCGTTTGCTGGACTTTGGAGGGAGAAAAACGCCATGAACTTCCAGCGCTTGAACTACTTCCGGGCGGCCGCGGAGTTTGGCAGCCTGCGCAAGGCGGCGGAGGCCTTGAACATCTCTCAACCCTCGTTGTCCCGCCAGATCCAGATCCTCGAACATGAACTCCGTGCGCCCCTGTTTCTTCGCCAGAGCAAGCGGCTGACGCTCACTCCGGCTGGCGTGCTGCTCGCCAGTCGGATCGGCGGAATGCTCGACGAGGTCGAAGCCATCCAGCGCGACATCGCCAAGCTGTCCGACGATCGCCGGCTGCACATGCGGATCGGCGCGATTCAGTCGACCTGCGATTTCCTGATGCCGCGCGCCATCGGCGCGTTGCGCGCCAAATTTCCCGACCTCCAGGTGGCGGTCCACGGCGTCCGCTCGACCGAGATCATCGAGCAGGTTGGCCGCAGGAGCCTCGATCTCGGCATCGTCGCCGCACCGGTCAGCGACCCGCGGGTGGTACAGACGGCCCTGGCAACGGACCCGTTCCGCATGATCGCCTCACGCCGCCACCGCCATGCGGCCATGCGGCGTCTGTCGCTGGAATCGCTCGATGCGGAGCCCTTCGTGACCTTTCCGCGAGGCTTCGCCCTGCGCGATCAGATCGAGGCCGTGTTCGATGCCAACAGACTGTCGATGAATGTGGTGGTGGAACTCGAATCGATCGAGGCCATCAAGGAACTGGTGCGTGAAGGTGGCGGCGTCTCGTTGCTGCCGAGTTCGACACTGATGGGCGACAAGAACGTCCGCGAACTCGCGATCATCACGATCGACGATCACGTCATTGCGCGCGAGATCGTCGCTGTCCGGCATGTCGGAGACAAGATTTCCCGTCCCGTTCTGTTTCTCCAGAACGCGATCCAGAACGCCTTGCACCTTTCCAGCGCCTCGCCCCGAGACGCCTACCTCATGTCCTCGGGCTAGGACACCACTTGGCGCGGCCCCATCCAGCGGCTGCCAGTATCGTCGCGCCCTATCGACCGACCGGCTTAGGGACGGGCCAGATCGGCGGATCGCCAGACCCGTGCCGACTGTTTCGTCGGGCCAGCGCGGTGATCGAGGAACCAGCCGGCTCAGCTCTCACGCGGCAATGCCGAGGGGTGACAGTTCGATCGGTTGATCGAATGTCAGAGCGACATCGGTCTCACTGACCCGTACGACGGTGGCCGCGATCATGCGACCGGCGGGCCATTCCAGCATCACCTTCTGACGCAGCGTGGCGAAACCCGTGCCTTCGAGCCGGACGCCCGCTTGCGAAATGTCGACGATCATGGTCGGCGTCCGGCGGCCGCCGGCGCTGACCATGACCGCCTCGCGCAGCTTGTGGCGCATGTGCTGACGACGCTCCCCGAGATCAGAGGCGACGGCACTG